>JBIPMC010000151.1:0-5321 GCA_044369345.1 Terrimicrobiaceae bacterium | reverse complement strand
CAGTTGTTCTCCTCGCGGGTTTGGACGAAAACCGGCTCGCCGCCGACGATGCGAACCATCTCGGGATAGCTGAGCCAATAGGGTGCCGGGATTATGACTTGGTCGCCCTCGTTCACAACGGCAGCGATGGCGTTGAAGCAGGATTGCTTCGCGCCGTTGCTCACGATGACTTGGCTGGATTTGTAATCGAGGCCGTTGTCTTTAAGAAGCTTTTGGGAAATCGCTTGGCGGAGTGCGGGAATACCGGCACTGGGGGTGTATTTGGTGCGACCTTCCTGGAGGGCCTTGATCGCAGCGGCTTTGATATGCTCCGGGGTGTCCATGTCCGGCTCGCCGGCTCCAAAACCGAAAACTTCGATGCCCTCGGCGAGCATGGCTTTGGCTTTGCTATCGATGGCAAGTGTGAGGGAGGGGGTGAGTTGTTGGAGTCGGGACGCTGTTTCCATGGAATGATTTGAAATGGTTGTAGTGAGGCTTTTTTGCGTGAGCCGGGTAACCTATCGGCCACGCTCGGCGGGCGTCAACCTCGCAATCGTCCCAAAATCAAAACCCGGAGGGCTCAGATCCGGGCGAAGTAGCCGAACGGGCTGATTTTCCGGTGGTGGCTCGAGGGCTTGGTCGCGATCCACTCTTTGCCATGGAGCACAAACTGCCAGCGGCCCCGGTAGGAGCCAAGCGCGCCGTAGAAGTTCAGTTCCTTGGTCGTCTCGGCGAGTTTTCTGAGGCGTTTGAGGACTTTTTTGTCGTGGGCGTAAACATCGTAATCGAGGCCGTTCACCTTCACCGAGATTTTGCCTTTTTTATCCACTGAGGCGGGGGCATGGATCAAAAACACGAGCCCCTCGTAGGTGCCGTCGCGAAAATTCACCCCGTCTGGCTCCTTCAAGGGATCGATGGCTTTTGTGAAAAGCTCGGAGGAGGAAATCTGGAGGACCGGCTCGCTGGGGCCGGTTGGGGTCGTGCTGGGGTTTTTCAGCGCCATCCAGGAGTCCTTGGCCTTCGGGTCGGCGACGCGAAATTTCGCCAGAAGCGGGAAGTGGTCCGAGAAACCGCCTGGGCGCGCGCCGCGAAACCAGCGTTGCGGGCGGCCGAAGATGTCGGTGTTCAGCGAGGGCACGCGCACGACGCGGAAGCTGTTGTCCACATACTGCAGGCCTTTGTTGTCGTAGAGTCCGGGCGCAAGGATCAGGTGCATGAGCGTGCCCCACTCCTGGCGGTAGATGTCGCTGCCGCGATCGCGCGGGGGGAGTTCGAACCAAAGATTGTAGAGGTCGGCCTTGCCGGTGGAAAGAGCGGTTTCGTTGCCCTGCGAAAGGAGGACATCGAGGATGCCGCTCTTTTTCAACTTGGGGTAGCGCTGGTTTTGGTTGTAGTGGGAATTGAAATCTCCCGCGAGAACGATGTCGGCTTGAGGATCCTCGCGAAGGAGGGAGTCGATGCGGGTGCGGAGTGTGGTGGCATTGGCGATGCGAACGGCTTCGCTGCGCGAATCGCTGGCGCCGGATTTCCAATGGTTCGCGAAAACGGTGAGCGGGTGGCCGTCAATGTCGAGGCGGACCTCGAGAATATCGCGGGCGTCGTGGGTCGGGTGGGACTTCGAGGAGAGGATCGGGAAGCGCGAGAAAATGAGATTCCGGACCGTGCGCGGGCGTCCGCTCTCGTATTCGCCGGGTTTTTCGTTGGCGGAGGCGACATGGTAGCCCTTCAGGCCCGCTTCCTCGCATGCTTTGAGGAGCCACGCTTCGGCGGGAAGGCCGGCGATCTCCGGAGGGATGGGTTTCTTTGAGAGCAGGCTATCGACCGTTTTGCCACGCACCGACTCGATCCAGGCGTCCAAATCCTCGACCGCAGATTCCGGCGAGTGGTCGATCTCGATTTCGTTGAAGACAATGATGTCTGGGCCTGCGGGCGGGGCGGCTTTGGAGAGGACAAGGGCGATGTTATTCACCTTCATCGAGAGGTGTGCCGGGCTGTATTCGGTCGGGACATACTCGCCGTAGTTCGCGGTGCCATCGATGTCAAAAAGGTTTTCGACATTGTAGATAACGATGGAAAACTCACGCGCGACAGCGGGAATCGCGAGAAGCGTCACCGAAATGAGGACGGCGAGAAAGTGGTGGCGCATGGTCAGACCGAGTATTGGAGCGCCATCGATCGGGCAATGGCGGCGATGCGCTCGCAGAGCGCATGCGGCTCCAGGACCTTCGCATGGTTGCCCCATCCGAGAATCCAGTTTTCGAGATCGGGAGCAAGTCCAACCTCGAGGGTTAGCTCGGCCGCGCCGCCGGGGAGCGTTTGTATTTTTTGGGATTTGTGCCAGACGCGTTCGGCGGCAAGCCGCGCGGCGAAAGGATCGAGGCGGATGATCACGCGTGAGGGTTTGGGCGTCTCGAAGGCGGAAAAACTCTCCGACATCATTTTCGAAACCGAGAAATCCGCCGGGCGCTTGAACATTTGCTTCATCATTCGAGGGCGGCTCAGGCGGACAAGGGCGAATGTGCGAATTTTTCGTCGCACAAGATCATGACCGATCAAATACCACTGATTGTGGATGCAGCCGAGGTGATAGGGCTCGATGCGGCGGCGCTCGGATTTCGAGCTCTGGAGCTTGTGGTAGTCGAATTCCACGACACGGCGCTGGAGCATGGCCTTCGAGAGAGTTTCAAAAACCTTGAGCTCCTGAATCGCAAAGCCGACCGGCCGGAACGAAATCGCCTGTCCGAGTTCCTTGAAGGAAAAAGTGCCTTCGTCCTCGAGCTGGGCGGTCATTTTTTCGAAGGCGGCCTTGAGCGGTTTCTCGAAAACCGAGCCTTGGTATTGCTCGAGGGCTTTTTGGGCGACCAACAGAGCGACGATCTCGCCCTCCGTCATGGCGATGCGCGGGAACGACGAGACTTTGCGCGTGTAGTAAAACCCCCGGTTCAGCGCGCTGTATTCGAGCGGCAGGCGGAGTTGGTCGCGCATGAAGTCGATGTCGCGCTGGATGGTTTTTGCGGAAACCTCGAACTCGTCGGCGAGTGAGAAGCAATTCGGGTGACCGCCTTCCTGGATCATCTCGTGGATGCGCAACATCCGGGAAACGGGCGGGCGGGATTTCGAGCGGGCGCTCCGTCCGTGTCTCGCAAGAGGCGGCTTGGCCAGCACGAGGGGGAGTTCCGGAACTTCAGGGCGCGGCATGGGGCTTCGTATAGCAACGCGTGGAGGAGGCTGAAAGAGGAAAGGCGCCGTGTTTGTTTGCAGGGCTGCAGAGAGACTGTTTGTCTTCCGCCATGCGCGATTTCTTGAGCAAGGCGGCGAATGCCTTTCCACTCTGGCTTGTGGTTTTCAGCGGACTCGCGATGTGGAAACCGGCTTTGTGCACCTGGTTCGGCGGCGAGTGGATCGTATGGGGGCTGACTTTTGTGATGCTCGGTATGGGGGTGACGCTGGATGGTGCGGCGTTTCGCGAGGTCGCGCGGGATTGGCGGGCGGTGATTCTCGGGTTTTTAGCCCAATATATCATCATGCCCGCATCGGGTTGGGCGGTGGCGAAGACGATGGATTTGCCGCCGGACTTCGCTGTCGGTCTAATCCTCGTGGCCTGTTGCCCCGGCGGCACAGCCTCAAATGTCGTGACCTATATTGCCCGTGCGAATGTGGCTCTCTCGGTCGTGATGACGACTTGCTCCACACTCGCTGCCGTGGCGGTGACACCTTGGCTGACGCATCAACTCGCCGGCGCCTATCTGGAGGTTGATGCCTGGGGAATGTTTGTCACGACGCTGCAAGTCGTGGTGGCACCGGTTGTCATCGGGGTGTTTTTGCACCACAAGTTTCCGGGACTCCACAAGCCCGTGGCTGAGGTGGGGCCGTTGGTATCCGTGCTGCTGATTTGCATGATTTGCGCGAGCATTATTGGAAATAGCCGCGATGCGATTTTGGAAAACGGGGCGCGGCTTTTGGCAGCGGTGGCGCTGGTTCATTCAATTGGCTTCCTGCTCGGTTGGGTGGCGGCGAGAGCCTTTCGATTTGCGAACCCCGCAGCGCGTGCGATCTCAATCGAGGTGGGGATGCAAAACTCCGGCCTTGCGGCGGTGCTCGCAAAAACCCACTTCGCCGCAAATCCTCTCACAGCCGTTCCGGCAGCAATCTCCAGTGTAACGCACAGCTTGATCGGCAGCCTGCTGGCCGCCATCTGGCGCAGAAACTAACGCGGCCTACTCGGCGGCAGGAACGGCCGCCTCGGCGTGAAGCGGCGCGGAGCGGGCATTCGGATGGAGCGCGGGGTTCACCGGGATATCCATTTTTTCGCCGTTGCGAACGATTTGAACGCGAGCCACCTCACCGGCGGTGAGGTAGTAGGCGGCATCGACGAGGTCTTGGATCGAGGCGACTTTGTTGTTGTCGATTCCGAGGAGGATATCGCCTTTGCGCAGGCCGGATTCCGCAGCGGGCGTCTCGGGCTTCATGTTGAAGACGCGGGCCACCGAGCCTTCGACAGCCTCAGGAGCATCCTCGACTTCCACGCCGACCCAGCCCGGGCGGAGTTCACCGAAGCGGTTGATGTCGGAGCGAATTTTCTCGGCCGCACGGATCGGGAGGATGTAGCAGGAACCGCCCTCGCCGATGCGCGCCGCGACTATGCCGATGACCTCGCCGTCCATATTCAAAACAGGCGCACCGCCGTAGCCGGGCTGAACGGCCATGTTGATGCGAAGGTGAGAGGTAGAGAATTGTTTTCCGTTCTGGTGAAAATCCCGCCCGGCGACGAGTCCAATGGTCGGGCTGACTTCACACTCGCCGGGGAAGCCAATCGCCAACACCGGGTGCGAAACAGAGACGGCGTCCGAGTTTCCAAGCGGAATAAATGGGCTGATGCATTCGGATTTCAGCAGAGCGATGCCCGAGCGGGTGTCGCTGGCCACGACTTTGGCAGGCAGCGAGCGACCGCCGAAATCCACGCGCACATCCTCGGCTTGGAGGACCACACCGGAGTGCGTGTAGACAGTTCCGGCAGCATCCACAAAAAAACCACTGCCGAGCCGCACTCCCATCGAATCGCTGGCACGCACACGAACCACAGCCGGATGGTGCTGGTGGAACAGGCGCTGGATTTCAGCGTTGATTTGATCGCCCAGCGGGGCGGCATTCAGGGCTTGCATCCATGCAAAAAACGCCATCGCGAGACATGCGACAGGAATCACACGAGCAGTGGAGATTTTAGAAGCTCCGGCGTGCCGATGCATAGCTAACGACTTCTGCCGGGAGGATATATTGAACGGAGGGCGAAGTTTTGGAGGAAACTCGGGAATTTTTTTTGGCCAGAGGGGCTTCAGAGTCCG
>JBIPMC010000008.1:0-17068 GCA_044369345.1 Terrimicrobiaceae bacterium | reverse complement strand
CCATCGCTCGGGTTCTCGTCTATCAAACCTCTCCCGCAAGCTCAGGATGGGTGGCAGAGTGGTCTAATGCGCACGCCTGGAAAGCGTGTATGCCGAAAGGCATCGGGGGTTCGAATCCCCCCCCATCCGCCACCATTTGCTCAAAAAGCAAATGTGGCGATTTCTGACTTCAGGCGCTTTTTCGCTTATCGAGCCAAGCTTTGGCGAATTCCCAGACGATGGGCAGGACGGAGACAACGATGATGCCCAAAATCACGAGCTTCATGTTTTTTTGCACGATCTCGAGGCCGCCGAAGTAATACCCGCCGCCGAGGAACAGCCCGACCCAGAGGACCGCGCCGGTGACATTGTAGAGGGCGAATTTCGAGTATGTCATCGATCCAACGCCGGCGACGAACGGGGCGAAAGTCCGGACGATTGGCACGAAGCGGGCCAGAATGATCGCGCGGCCGCCGTATTTTTCATAAAACTCGTGGGCCTTCATGAGGTGGGCTTTGTTGAAGAAGCGGCTGGACTCGAGGTGAAAGACTTTAGGCCCCATCCATTTTCCGATCGAGTAGTTGACGGCGTCGCCGAGGATCGCCGCGACGAGAAGGAGCGGGGTGACGATCTCGACTTGGATGAGTTGTTTTCCCGCAAGGGCGCCGACAGCGAAGAGCAGCGAGTCTCCGGGCAGAAAGGGAGTAACGATGAGGCCGGTTTCACAAAATATGATCGCGAAGAGCAGGGCGTAGATCCAAATATTGTAATTCTGAATGAACCACTCGAGGTGGCGTTCGGCGTGCAGAAAAAAATCGATGAAGTCAGCGAATGTCATGCGCGGCTCTTATCTAGGGGCGGCGTAGCCGTGGCAAACGAAAATCCACGCTATGGGAAAATAACCCCGCCGTTTGCGCTCTCGATGGTTGACTGATTCACAAACCCAGCCACTCTTTCGCGCGCCAATGCTCGAGTTGAAATCACAGAGGGTGAATTCAAAGGTGCGGGGATGTGATCTTCCGCGCTGGCGGTTGGCATTGCTTAGCACGCTGGCTTGCGGATTTTTTGCGCTGATTCTTCCGCTCCGTGCGGAGGGCGAGCCGACCCAAACTGTGCGTGTCGGTTTTTTTCCAAACATCACCCACGCGCAGGCGCTCGTGGCGGCGAACATGACCCGCGAAGGGAAGGGGTGGTTCGAGAGCCGGCTGGGAACTCCCGCTAAAATCGAGTGGAACATCTACAACGCGGGACCCTCCGCGATGGAGGCGTTTTTTACCAAGGCGATCGACCTCACCTATGTCGGCCCGAGCCCGGCGGTCAACGCCCACGCGCGCTCGAATGGCAAAGAGGTCTATGTCATTGCTGGTGCAATGCGGGGTGGTGAAGCGCTCGTTGTGCGGGGCGAGGAAATCTCGACGCCGGAGGGGCTTCGCGGAAAAACCATCTCCACTCCACAGCTCGGAAACACGCAGGATGTGGAGTGCCGCGCCTGGCTTCTCGAGCACGGCATGAAAGTGACTCTGATCGGCGGCGCGGCCCGCGTCATCCCCACGGCGAATCCCGACATGCTCCAACTTTTCACGCAGGGAAAACTCGACGCTGCCTGGACAGTCGAGCCATGGGTCACCCGACTCCTCAATGAAGCCGGCGGCCGCATTTTCCATTCCGACCCCGAGGCAGTGACCACTGTGCTTGCGGGCCGCTCGGGATTTCTGGCCGAAAACACCGAGACCGCCCGAAAATTCGCAGCCGCGCACCAGCAACTCACCGCTTGGATGATCGCGAACCCCGACGAGGCCCGTCGCCGAATTCGCGATGAACTCAGTGCCATCACGCGCCGCGAGATTCCGCAAGCGCTAGTCGACGAGGCTTGGACGCGCCTCCACCCCGACACCTCGATTTCCGTGGAGCCATTCGAGAAATTTCTGGAAAAGGCGAGAAAGGTTGGTTTCCTGCGGGCCGAAGTGAATTTGAAGAACTTGATTTGGAAGCCATGAGCCTCGAAACCGAACTCGCCAACGCCCAGCCCGAGCGCATTGAGATTCAAGGCGTCACCAAATCCTACACGACGCAGCGCGGGACCGTTGTCGCCCTCGACAATGTGAGCCTCAAGGTCGGCGAAGGAGAATTTCTCTGCTTGGTCGGCCCGAGCGGCTGCGGAAAATCCACACTCCTGAATATCATCGCCGGCCTCGACGAACCCACCTCGGGACGCGCGCTTGCCGCCGGTCAGGCCATTCGTGGCCCAGGCCGGGACCGCATGGTGATGTTCCAAGAGCACGCGCTTTTCCCGTGGCTGGATGTCATCGGCAATGTCCTCTTCGGCCTGCGGCTAAAGCCCGGCCTGAACCGCAAGGAGCGCAACGAGGTCGCCCGTTACTACCTGCAACTCGTCGGCCTCGAGAAATACGAGCGTGCGAACATTCACGAACTCTCCGGCGGCATGAAGCAACGCGTGGCCCTCGCTCGCGCGCTGGCCCCAAATCCTCGTGTGTTGCTGATGGACGAGCCTTTCGCCGCGCTCGATGCACTCACGCGCGAGCAACTCTACGGCGACATCCAGCGCATCTGGGAAGCACGCCGCAAAACCATCATCTTCGTCACCCACAATGTCCGCGAAGCCGCCTGCCTCGGTGACCGCGTGATTCTCTTTTCGCCGAACCCCGGCCGCATCCGTGCCGAGTTTTTGATCCAACTCCCCCGCCCACGCGATATCAACAGCATCGAGCTCGCACGCTACTCCACGGAAATCACCGCCACGCTGAAAGGCTTCAACTCCGCCTCGGGAAAGGAGGCCGCCGAATGATCCGCACCATCTCCTCCATCGCTTTTTTCCTCGTCCTTCTTATCTCTTGGGAAATCGCCTCCCGATCGGGCCTCTACTCGCCCGTGCTACTCCCCTCGCCTCTCAATGTTCTGGAATACCTCTGGCAGTCGGGAACGGACGGCACGCTGTGGACTGCCACGCTCGTGACAATGAAGCGCCTCCTGCTTGGCTATGGGATCGGCCTGCTTTTCGGCGTGCCCCTCGGCCTGTTCACGGCGCGCTCGCGCATTTTGCAGGACACGCTCGGGCTCCTCGCGCTAGGCATCCAAACCCTCCCCAGCGTCTGCTGGGTTCCCCTCGCCCTCCTGTGGTTCGGCCAATCCGAGGCCGCCATGCTTTTCGTCGTCGTGATGGGAACCCTCTGGTCCGTGCTGATCGCCACCAGCGACGGCGTGCGTGCCATGCCGCCGATTTACCTCCGCGCCGCCCGCACGATGGGCTCGAGCGGGCTCCACACTTGGATCAAAGTCATCCTCCCCGCCTCGCTCCCCTACCTCGTGGGCGGTATGAAACAAGGCTGGGCCTTCGCCTGGCGCTCTCTGATGGCAGCAGAAATCTTCGTCACCATCCTCACCGGCTTCGGCCTTGGCCAACTCCTCCAATACGGCCGCGAGCTTTTGGCGATGGACCAGGTGGTCGCCATCATGGCCATCATCATCGTGATCGGCCTCCTTGCCGACCGCATCCTCTTCTCCCCGTGGGAACGCTTCTTCCACCGCCGCTGGGGAACGGGCTCGGTGAATTGAAAGCCAAGTGTCGCCTTCGTTTTCCCTAACGATTTGTTAGGATTAGTCGCCTAGTCAAAATTCAGTCCTTCGTTCATAATCCATAGATGAGCTTGTTTCCATTTGCTGACTACTGGTGGTTTTATTGCGGCTTCACGGTGTTTGTTTTCATCGTGCTGGCGCTGGATCTCGGAGTTTTCCACCGGAATGCGCATGAGGTGAAATTCCGCGAGGCGCTGTCCTGGAGTGTGGTGTGGGTCGCCTTGGCCATCTTGTTCGGATATCTCTTCGGCAAATTCGCGGAGTTCCGGTTTTTCAATGACGCGCGGCTTCTCGCGATTCCGGGCTTCGATCCCTCCGTCGAGGCTCACCGGGCGATGCTCCAGTACTTCACTGGCTACATCGTCGAGAAGGCCCTCTCGGTGGACAACATCTTCGTGTTCGTCGTGATTTTTACCTACTTCAACATTCCCGACAAATACCAGCACCGCGTGCTGTTTTACGGCATCATTGGAGCGCTTGTCTTCCGCTGCATCTTTATCGCCGTCGGGGCCGCGCTGATTCATTACCACTGGGTTGTCGTCCTCTTCGGCGTGTTCCTGATTCTCACTGGCATCAAGGTTCTGCTGGCTCCGGAAAAACCGCTTGATCCCGAAAATAATCCGATCCTGAAATTCCTCAAGCGCGTGCTCCCGATCTCGCCGCAGCTCGAGGGTCAGCGTTTCTTTTTACGGAAAGACGGACACTGGATGGCCACGCCGCTCTTTGTGTCGCTGGTATTCATTGAAATCTCGGATGTCGTTTTTGCGGTGGATTCGGTGCCGGCAATCTTTGCGATCACAAAGGAGCCTATGATTGTTTTCACCTCAAACATCTTCGCCATTCTCGGCCTGCGCGCGATGTTCTTCCTGCTCGCCGGAGTGGTGCACAAATTCCGTTTCCTCAAATACGGGCTGGGCCTCGTTTTGGTCTTTGTGGGGCTGAAAATGGTGTGGCTGAACCAACTTTTCGGAGGTCACTTCCCGATCGGTTGGTCGCTCACGATCATCTCGCTGCTCATCGGATCCTCGATTCTGGCCTCGTTTTTGATCCCGGCAGAAAAAGAAGCCTGACGGCCAAGGCCGCCTGCTTTCGAAAGCTCATGCGCTCGCCATGGGCGGGCAGGAGCAGAAGATGTGGCGGTCGCCGTGGACATTGTCGATGCGGGCGACGCTGGGCCAGAACTTGTGCTGGCGGAGCCACGGGGCAGGCCAGGCGGCTTGGGTGCGGGAGTACGGACGCGTCCAGTCGTCGCTGGTCACGCACGCGGCGGTGTGCGGGGCGTTTTTGAGCGGGTTGTTGGATTTGTCCAAAGCGCCGGATTCGATGGCGAGGAGTTCGCCGTGGATGGTGATCATGGCGTCGCAGAAGCGGTTAATCTCGGCGAGGGATTCGCTCTCAGTGGGCTCGACCATGAGGGTTCCGGCGACCGGCCAGCTCATCGTGGGGGCGTGGAATCCAAAATCCATCAGGCGCTTCGCGACATCCTCCACCTCGATGCCTGCGCGTTGTTTCCACTCGCGGAGGTCGAGAATGCACTCGTGCGCGACGCGGCCGAATTTTCCTTTATAGAGAACCGGGAAAAACTCCCCGAGTCGGGCAGCGATGTAGTTGGCGTTGAGGATCGAAACGGCCGTGGCGTCGCGAAGGGCGCGGGGGCCCATCATGGCGATATACATCCAGGAAATGACAAGGATGCTGGCGCTGCCAAGGTTCGACTGGGACACAGGACCGACGGCGTGGTTTTTTCCCAGAGGATCCCCGGGCAGGAAGGGAGCGAGGTGTTTGGCAACGCCGATCGGGCCGACTCCCGGGCCGCCGCCGCCGTGAGGAATGCAGAAGGTTTTGTGGAGATTCAGATGGCAGACATCCGCCCCGAAATCGCCAGGGCGGCAAAGACCGACTTGGGCGTTCATGTTCGCACCGTCCATATAAACCTGACCGCCAGCGGCATGGGCGATGTCGCAAATCTCGCGGATTCCCTCTTCGAAAACACCGTGCGTGGAGGGGTATGTAACCATCACGCAAGCGAGGGTGTCGCGGTGGGCGTCGGCTTTGACACGGAGATCGGCGAGGTCGATGTTTCCCGATTGGTCGCAGGCGACAGGAACGACTCTCATCCCTGCCATGACGGCGCTGGCTGGGTTCGTGCCGTGCGCGGAGACGGGGATGAGGCAATTGGTGCGCTGGTTTTCACCGCGTGATCGGTGCCAGGCGCGGATGGCGAGGAGGCCAGCATATTCGCCCTGCGAGCCTGCATTTGGCTGGAGCGACACAGCGGCAAATCCGGTGATTTCGGCGAGCCACTCCTCAAGATGGCGCGCCATTTTTTGGTAACCGATGGATTGGTCGGCGGGTGCTGCGGGGTGCAGTGCGGAGACGGTGTCCCAAGTCACGGGGAGCATCTCGGAGGTGGCGTTGAGCTTCATCGTGCACGAACCGAGAGGGATCATCGAGGTCGTGAGCGAGAGGTCTTTGGCCTGGAGACGGCGAATGTAGCGCAGCATCTCGGTCTCGGTGTGGTGCGTGTTGAAAACAGGGTGGGTGAGGAAGGGCGAGATGCGGCGAGGTGTTTCCGCTGTGGATTCGACGAGTACTGCGCCGAACAGGTCAAGCAAGGGCGTGAGGTCGTCGGTCGTTTCGTCGAGAGAGATGGTGACCGCGGTCTCGTTGAGGAGGCGGAGATTGATGCCGGACTTGGCGGCGCGGGCGACCATGGCGGGAGCGGATTCGTTTTTTGGAGTGACGCTGATGGTGTCGAAAAAGGCGGCATGGTGGACGACATGGCCGACTTTTTTGAGGGAATCCGCGAGATTTGCAGCGTGGCGGTGGACTCGCGTGGCGATCGAGCGCAGGCCCTCGGCGCCGTGGTAGACGGCATACATCGAGGCCATGACGGCGAGCAAAACCTGGGCGGTGCAGATGTTGCTGGTGGCTTTGTCGCGGCGAATATGTTGCTCGCGGGTCTGGAGCGTGAGGCGCAAGGCGGGATTGCCGGCGGCGTCCTTTGAGACACCGACGAGACGGCCGGGGAGACGGCGCTTGTGCTCATCGCGCGTGGCGAGAAAAGCAGCGTGCGGACCGCCGTAACCGGGCGGAACGCCAAAACGCTGGCTTGAGCCAATTACAACATCGGCTCCGCATTCGCCCGGGGTCTTGAGGAGCGCGAGCGCGAGTAGATCGGTGGAAACGATCGCGAGCGCTCCGGAGCTGTGGACGCGGGCGATGAGTTTTTCCAAATCACAAATCGAGCCGTCTGTTGCGGGGTATTGAAAGAGCGCAGCGAAGAATGGTTCGGCGGGAGGATTTTCGACAGGGCCTGTGAGGATCTTGATGCCAAGCGGCTCGGCACGGGTTTGGAGAACGGCGAGGGTTTGGGGGTGGACATGATCCGCGACGAAGATGGCATCGCCGACCTTGATGTCGTGGCAGAGAGTCATCGCCTCGGCGGCGGCGGTGGCCTCGTCGAGTAGCGAGGCATTGGAAATCTGCATTCCGGTGAGGTCGCAGACCATGGTCTGAAAATTCAAAAGCGCCTCAAGCCTCCCCTGGGCGATCTCGGCCTGGTAGGGAGTGTAGGCGGTATACCAACCGGGATTTTCGAGAATGTTTCGGCGGATCACGGCGGGGGTGTGCGTGCCGTGGATGCCCATGCCGAGATAGTTCGCGGCGATTTTGTTCTCCGACATGATAGCGCGGAGGTCGGCGAGGGCTTTCTCCTCAGAGCGCGCGGCGGGAAGATTGAGTTCGGTTTTAAGGCGAATCGAGGATGGGACAGTTTCGTCGAGCAGAGCGTCGAGCGACTGCACGCCGACGGCGGAGCACATGGTTTTGATTTCCTTGGAATCGGGGCCGATATGGCGGTGGGCAAATGCGGTCATTTCGAGACGCGCAAGTATGCGAAAGCCGCCAAAATGGCGAAGGAAATTGCAAAAAAATCCGCCGCTGCGGGTTAAACGGAAATGAATTTTTCGCCAACCACGCGGCGCAGTCTGCTTCGGTGCCCTCGCCGGCTGCCTGCGCGAGGGTTGCGAGCTCGGCTTCTTCCTCGGTGGCTTGGAGACTCCAGCCGTTTGCTCCGAGAAAAACATAGGCGGCCATGAATCCGATGCGCTTGTTTCCGTCAAGGCATGGGTGGTCTTTTAACAAGTTTATCGCATAGGACGCCGTCAGCTCGAGAACAGTCGGCCTTCCATAAGCATAAAGGCACTTCGGTTGTTGATGGCGGAATCCAGAAGCCCTTCAACACGGACTCCTGCCAATCCCCCAAACCGGTTCAATAACTGCCCTTGAATGGCCAGCAAAACCTCCCTGCCAACTTGATTTGGCGCACTCATTTCGCAAGTTCGCGAAGGGCGTTGCGGTATTGCTGCATCCCTTTCTCAGCAATCTTCATGAACTCTTGGAACCCCGGCCGCTCCAGCGTGAGGCGCAAATAGCGGTCGGGCAAATTGTTGAAATACAGGATCATTCACTCTTCAGCTTTCAGCTGTTGCAGAGCCTCTTTAGGAAGAACCATGCCGAGGGAGTTGCCGATTTTGCGAACTTTGGATTGAGCGATCATGGAATAACACTCGTTATTACAATCAAGAGCATCAAGTGGTCGGAGAAATTGAGTTCCCTGCCTACGACAAGACGACAATACTCCGCGCCTCATGAATCCGCTCCCGCTCCTTGTCGCCGGAACCGCGCTCGCCATGGCGATGATGGTCGTGGTGTGGTTTTTTGCGCGCCGGATGAACAACGCCGGGATCGTGGATATCTGGTGGTCGTTTGGATTCGCGCCCGTGGCGGTGTTTTACGGAATTTTCGGCAGCGGGCACATGATGCGAAACGCCCTGATCGCTGCGATGGTCTGCGCGTGGAGCCTGCGGCTTAGCATGCACCTCTACAAACGCGTGATGTCACACCATCCCGAGGAAGATCCGCGCTACGGCGAGTTCCGGAGGCAATTTCCGAAACGCACCTGGCTGATGTTTTTTGGATTCTTCCAACTTCAGGGTTTGCTGATCGGGTTGTTGTCGCTGCCCATCGCACTCTCCTGCGCAAACCCTCGGCCAGCCCTTGGAATTTTTGAAATCGCGGGCGTTCTCGTCTGGCTCGTTGGCATTGGCGGCGAGTCCATAGCCGACATGCAGCTCGCGCTCTTCAAAGCCCACCCTGCCGCGAAAGGCCGCGTCTGCGACATCGGCCTCTGGAAATACTCGCGCCACCCGAACTACTTTTTCGAGTGGATCATCTGGATCGCATATTTCCTCTTCGCGCTCGGCTCGCCATGGGCTTGGACTGGCATTTTGAGTCCATTAATCATCCTCTTTTTCCTCACCCGAATGACCGGCATTCCTCCGGCAGAAGCCCGCGCACTCGCCACCCGAGGCGACGCCTACCGCGACTACCAGCGCCGCACCAGCGCTTTCATCCCTTGGTTTCCAAAATTATGACAGCCCGCCGCGGCGCTGGGATGCAGAGAAATTTTCAATGAGCGAAAACGCCATGGGGACAATCGTAATTGATGAGGCGATCCCACTTCATCGAGAGCTTCGTCCAATCGTGCTTGAGTCCGTTTTTGAGGACGCCCTTGCAGATTCCCTGAAAAAACGAGACCTGGGCGTGCGCAGTCAAGTCCCCGTGCCCATTCATTATCGTGGATTAAAATTTGATGAGGGCTTTCGCGTGGATCTGATGCTCGAAAACCAAATCCTGATCGAACTAAAAACCGTGGAAGCCGTGATTCCGACTCACAAGAAACATGTCCAAACCTATCTTCGCCTAGCCGGATGGAAGCTGGGGTATCCGCTTAATTTCGGAGAAGGTATTTTGAAAAATGGCATCATGCATTGCATCAATGGCCTTAAAGAAAAATCTCCGCGTCTCCGCGCCTCTGCGGGAGAATCCTTTTAATTACATGATATCCATCGACGACCTCCTCGCCCGAAATCTCCTGCCCGACGCAGCGATCCGGATTGGCATCCGCAACCTGCTCGCCAAAAAACTCCGCGAGGAAACGCGCGAGAATGCCATCGCCCAAGCCGAGGCGTTGGCTGCTTTTGTCGACGAACTCAAGCGCAGCCCGATCGCGATCAAGACTGCCGCCGCGAACGAGCAGCACTACGAAGTCCCGACCGAATTCTTCACACTCGTCCTCGGCCCTCGCAGGAAATACAGCTCCGGCTACTGGCCTCGCGAGGACACAACCTTCGCCGAATCCGAGGAGGCCATGCTCGCGCTCTCGTGCGAACGCGCAGAACTCGCCGACGGCCTCGACATTCTCGAGCTCGGCTGCGGTTGGGGCAGCCTTACGCTTTGGATGGCCGAGAAATACCCCGCCGCACGCATCACTGGCGTTTCCAATTCCTCCACCCAAAAACTCCACATCGAAGCCGAGGCGGCGCGTCGCAGTCTTAGCAATGTTCGCATCGTCACATCCGACATGAACGAATTCGAGGCCGGCGACTCTGCGTTCGACCGCGTCGTTTCCGTAGAAATGTTCGAGCACATGAAAAACTACCAGCTCCTCATGGCGAAAGTCGCGCGCTGGCTCCGTCCCGGCGGCAAGTTATTCATCCACATTTTCACCCACCGGGAATTTGCCTACCACTTTAAGGGCAGCGACCCGTCGGACTGGATCACTCGCTATTTTTTCGAGGGCGGCACGATGCCCTCCGACGATCTCCTGCTCTACTTCCAAGACGATCTCTCTATCGAAAAACACTGGCGCGTCTCCGGCACTCACTACCAGCGAACCTCCGAGGCGTGGCTGGAAAAAATGGACGCCAACGAACCTGCAATCACTCCCATTCTGGAAAAAACCTACGGCCGCGAAAACACCGCAAAGTGGCGTGCTTATTGGCGGGTCTTTTTCATGTCCTGCGCGGAGCTGTGGGGTTTCCGCGGCGGGAATGAATGGCTCGTCAGCCACTACCGTTTCGCGAAACGCCGGAGTTGAGACAGGCCTTTTCTTTGTTGGAGTTTTACAAGGTCCAGCCCTAGTTTTTCCACCATGAGCCGCCGAGGCAGACTGATTTTAGACCAAACCTCGCCACCCAATCGGGACGCTTGGGCCAAGTGGATTTTGCCCGCGCTGGCGGTCTCTCTTCTGCTCCACCTCCTCTTTTGGAATTGGAGCCGCCATGTACCTATTGATCGCATGAGCGATGCGTTCTACGACAAAATCGTGCCGCGCACTTTCAACATCGAGAAGGTGGATATCGACCCGGGCCTGCTCGAACCGGAGCCCGAGGAAAAGAAGCCTGACCCCGTGGATTTCAAGCTTCCCGAGGAGAAAATCTCCCTCGAGCGCCAAACACCCAAAGCTCCCGATCAGAAAAATACCCCCGCGCTCGATCAGGCGATCGTGAACGAAAAGCCTCAACTCCTCGACCTGACCAAATCCGATGCCACCACACCCTCCAGCAATCTCGTTCCTGTCGATGACGCGTTGGTGAAGGAACTCACTCGCGACATGCCGCTAGTGTCTGAAGCCACGACCAGCGAGCCGATTCTTGCCTTGCACGCCTCTGAGGTGGTGCCGGGCCAACCGGGCGGTGGCGCGAGCTTTTCGAACCTGGATGATCTCCTCGCGGAAACCGGCCCCCTCACGCCGGAGACAGCTCCGATCATGCTGCCCAGCGATTTGCTTTTCGACTACGACGACCACCGGCTCCAGCCCGGCGCCTTGGCTAGCCTCGAAAAACTCGGCCAGCTGTTGAAGCGAAATCCAAAATCCCGGTTTCTGATCGAAGGTCACAGTGACTCCTTCGGCACGGACGAATACAACATGACACTTAGCCGACTCCGCGCCGACTCGGTCAGGATTTGGTTAATTGATATGGTCGGCATCCCACCCGAATCCATCACAACGGTCGGACGCGGAAAATCCCGCCTGATCGCCCCCGAAACCGGTACCATCGAAGAACAAAAAATCAACCGCCGCGTCGAGATTGTCATTCAGGGCCACGCGCCATGAGCCAGACTCCTGAGACCCAAGCCCTCGAGGTTTCCGCTCTGGAGCTTTCGAAAAAAGCGCGCGATGGGCAGGGCTCGCCGATCGGCTTGTTTAAGGATTTTCTCAAGGTCGAGGAGGAACGCCTGCACGACTGGCACCGGTCCGGTGGAGGCGGTCGTGAAATCGCCCGCCAGCGCTCGGACATTGTGGACATTCTCGTCCGCGAGCTCTTCGAGGGTGTCGTGCGCGAGTTGGCCACGAAGCCTCTGGCCGGGCGGCTTTGCGTCACAGCCTTTGGCGGCTACGGCCGACGCGAACTCACGCCCATGAGCGACATCGATGTCCTTTTCCTGCAAGACAAGGACACACGGGACAAGGAGGCCGAGGAAATCATCCGCCGCACAATCGTCGCCCTCTGGGACATCGGTTTCAAAGTCGGGCAGGCTACGCGCACTATCACCGAGGCGATCGAAAAATCCAACGAGGACATGGTGACGAAAACCTCGATGCTGGAATCACGCTACCTCGTCGGCGACCGCGAGATTTTCACCCGCTTCAAGACCCGCTTCCAAAACGAATGCGTTCACGGGCGCGAGCAGCAATACATCGGTTGGCGGCTCACCAACCAAGCCGAGCTGCGAGTCAAATATGGAACGAGCGTTTTTATGCAGGAGCCGAACATCAAGAACGGCACCGGCAGCCTGCGCGACTATCAGAGCCTGCTCTGGATCTCGCAATTCAAGCTTGGCATCACCTCCACGGCCAAACTGGTGGAGGCGAAAATCCTTCGCGAAAGCGACCGCAAGCGTCTTGATAAAAGCTACGATTTCCTCCTGCGTACCCGCGCCGAAATGCAATATCTCAACGGCCGCTCGGCCGACCAGTTGACTCTCCAACTCCAAGGCCGCGTGGCGCAGGCTTTCGATTACCCGCAAAAAAACATCCTCCGTAAAGTCGAGTCATTCATGCGTGATTACTATGGCCACGCCCGAACCATCTTTCTCGTCACCGAGGCGGCCCTGGGAAAAATGGAAGCCCGCTCCGCGCCTTCACCATCCCGCTTTTTCCGCCTGCTGCACGCCCACCCCAAGAGTGAAAAATTCGACCGCTTCGTCGCTTGCAGCGGCCAGTTGATCCCAGAGTCTCGCGAGATTTTCAACGACGATCCGTATCGTCTCCTGCGTGCCTTCCACCACGCCCAGGTCCGTCAACTCGAGTTCCACCCCGAACTGGTCGATCTCGTCTCGCGCCGCTTGCACCTGATCGATCGCACTTTTCAATACGCGGCCTCCGCGCGGGAGACCTTCTTCGCGATCCTTTCACGCAAAGGCGAGGTCGGCCGCATTCTCCGGCTCATGCACGACCTCGGCGTGCTCGGCCGCTACATCCCTGAGTTTGGCGCGCTCGATTGCCTCGTGCAACACGAGTTCTACCACCGCTACACGGCCGACGAGCACACGCTCGTTTGCATCGAGAAACTCGACTCCATTCTCTTCTCTGAGCAACGCCGCCTGCAAGGCTACCGCCCGATTTTTCAAAAGCTCGAGGATCCCTCGATCCTCTATCTATCCGTTCTGCTGCACGATACCGGCAAGGCCGCGAACACACGCCACCATGAGGAAGCCGGTGCGCTTCTCGCCCACAAGGTCGCCCGCCGCCTGCAACTCCCGCCCGAGCGCCGGCGAATGCTCATCACCCTCGTCGATTCGCATTACACGCTCTCGAAAATGTCACAGACCCGGAACCTCGAGGATCCGGCGACCACCGAGGAATTCGCCCGCATCGTCGGCACCCGCCAAAACCTCGACGCGCTCATGCTTCTCACGCTTGCCGATGGCATGGGCACGAGCGATGAGAATTGGTCGGATTGGAAAGAGGGTCTGGTCTGGACCCTCTACCGGCGCACCATGCGCTATTTGGAAGGCGGCGTGGACTCGATGGAAGAGACGCGCCGGAATCGCCTGCTCCAGAAAAAACTCGTCCTCGACCAACTCGACAAATCTTTCGACGACGAATGCGAGGCGCATTTCCACTTCATGCCCGACCGGTATTTCCAGATGTTCGAGCCAGGAGAGATCGCCGAGCACCTTCGGCATTTCCGGGACTTCTTCCGTCGCCGTGTCGAGAGCGACGCACTCGCCTCCGCGCCGGCACTCCGCTGGATTCCCAAGCCCGACAAGGGGCACACCGACGTCTGGGTTTGCAGTTGGGACCGCCCGCGCCTTCTGGAGCGAATTGCAGGGGCATTCGTCTCCGCGCGCTTGAACATTCTTAGCGCTGACATTTTCACCCGCACCGACAGCCTCGCGCTGGACATCTTCCGCGTTTGTGGCGGCAATTTCGATCCCGTCCCGAGTCCGCGCGATGTGGCCTGGGTCGAAAAGCGCCTCACCGAGGCGCTGGCTTGCGAGGAGTTCGATTTTACTCCGCTCATGGCGAAGGACTCGCGCCTCCGCACCTACAAACTCTCGCAGGAGTTCGACCTGCCGACTCGCATCACGATCGATAACGATTCACACCCCGTTTACACACTGATCTACATCCAAACTCCCGACCGCCTCGGGTTGCTCTACGACCTCCTGCGCGCGATGAGTGGCGAAGGCGTGCTCATCGAGATCTCCCGCATCACGACCGAGATGGATGTGGCGATGGATTCCTTTTATGTCTACGGCCGCGACGGCGGCAAAATCACCTCGCGCTGCGCGATCCGGAGCCTCCAGCAGGTTCTTCACAATGCCGCGGTCAAACCCTCGGAATGACCTCCGGGTTTCCACGCCTGTTCTGGCGTCAAATCCTCCGAACCGCGCTTGCGCATCCGCTTTTTCCGCTGCTCAACATCCTCGGCATCGCTGCGGGAGTGACGGTTTTTCTAGCGATCCAGATGGCGAACCGGGGCGCGCTCGAGAGCTTCCGCAATGCGGTTGGTCTCGTTGCAGGGCGCGCCCATCTCGAAATTCGCGGCGACTTGCCGGAGGAGATTTTTGCATCGGTGAGAAAAACCGATGGCATCACCTCCGCGACGCCTCTTGTCGAAGGCATTGCCACCCTGCCCGAAGAACCGGGTGAGTATTTGCGGATTCTCGGCATCGACCCCTTCACGGGCGCCGACATGCGGCTTTTCGAACTCTCCGCCCTTGGCGGCGGGAATCTTGATCTCGAGGCCTGGCTCCGCGAGCCCGATGTACTTGCTGTGGCAGAAAAAAAAGAGGATGCCTTCCGCGTTCTGGCAGGTGGCACCTCGAAGACTCTGCGCCCGGCCTTTGAGTTGAAAACGGAAGATGTCGGCGTGGCCTCCGACCTGCGTTTGGCGGCGATGGATATCGGCTGGGCTCAGCAGCTGCTCGGTCTACAGGGCCGCCTCACCTCGATTCAAGTGATGGCGGAATTCCCCCTCGACCTCGATCCGCTCATCGAGAAACTCCGAGCTATCGCCCCGCCGGATGCCGTCATCGGCCCGCCAACGCGCCGGGGAAGCGAGACCGAGCGAATGCTTGCGGCGTTTCAACTCAACCTCACCGCGTTGAGCCTCGTCTCGATGGTGGTTGGGGGTTACCTGATTTACAACAGCCTCTCGGCTGCGGTAGTCCGTCGCCGCCACGAAATTGGAATCCTCCGCGCGTGCGGGGCCTCAAAAGCCGAGGTGATAGGTCTGTTTTTAGGCGAAAGTCTCGTGTGCGGGTTCCTCGGCACGGTGATCGGAATCATCCTGGCCGGACCGCTTGCCACCCTGCTCTCCGCTCCGGTCGGCCAGACCGTATCCGCACTTTACACACTGGTCAGCATCGACAGGCTTCTACTCACACCCGCGCAGGTCGCTCTGGCTTTTGGATGCGGGTTGGGAGCCTCGCTGGTTGCGGCCTGGCGCCCGGCATTGGAAGCCGCTTCGTGTGACCCCGCACTTGTTTTGCGCCAAGGCTCGATCGGCGATGGCGCAACGACAGCCCGAGGTTGGGCTCCTTGGGGGCTGGCTAGCCTTCTTCTTTCCGCAATGCTCTCTTGGCTGGCGCTGCGTTATGGCGGCCGACTTCTCGGTTTCGCCGCCGTGGGACTTCTCATGGCCGGGTTTTCGCTGCTCGTTCCATTGACCGTTCGTGTCTTTGCGAGTTTCGCCACCGGACCCGGTTGGATGGTGCGTCTGGCCTCGCAGCATTTGGTTCGCTCCCTCCATCGAACCGCCGTGACGATCGCCGCGCTGGCGGTGGCGGCGGCAATGACGGTGAGTGTTTCCGTGATGATTTTTTCCTTCCGCGCCAGCGTAGAACGATGGCTTGGTAACACGCTGGCCGCCGACCTCTTCATTGCTCCGGCCGCCAATGAAATTGCGGGGCTGCAAAGTTTTCTCCCTGCACAGGCGCTCGAGTGGATTCGCAAGGATCCTCGTGTGAAGCAGGTCGGAACCTTCCGCGAGATTGTTGTCCCATGGGGCGAGAGTTCGGCGAATCTTGCCGTGATTGATGGTCAGGCGCGCGGGGAGTTGGAGTTTCTGCAAGGCGGGCCAAATGCCGCAGCTAAGTTTTCCAAACCGGGCAAGCTCGCGGTCTCCGAAAGTTTCTCGACCCGCCACGGGACAAAGCCGGGCGAAGTTCTTGAATTTGCGTCGCCAAAAGGACCAGCCCGCTTCGAGGTTGTTGGCGTGATTCGAGATTTCACGCGCGATAGTGGGCTCGTGATGATGGAGCGATCCAGCTTCTCGGCTTATTGGAACGACGAACGCCTGCACTCCCTCTCGATCACGCTCAAAAATCCCGCCGAATCCAACACGCTGGCAGAGGATTTCCGCCAAGCGCTAGGAAAGAACGGGGAATTTGCCATCTACACAAACTCCGACCTTCGCCAACGCGTACTCGAGATTTTCGACCAAACTTTCGCCGTGACTTCGGTTCTTCGCAGCATCGCCATCGTGGTCGCCGTGGCCGGTGTGTTGCTTTCCCTCTCCACGCTCGTCCTCGAACGCGAGCGCGAGATCGGCGTGCTCCGCTCGCAAGGCGCCTCGCCGGGCCAAATTCGCTGCCTCCTCCTCGCTGAGGCCTCGATGCTCGGCCTGCTTTCTTCCATCGTCGGCATCCTCTGCGGTGCGGCAATGGCGATGATCCTCACTTGGGTGATCAACAAGGCGTTTTTTGGATGGTCCATCGACCTCCGCTATCCGTGGGATGTAATTGCCGCCACGCCCCTGTGGCTACTCCCAGCCGCTCTCCTCGCCGCCTGGATCCCCGCGGCCCGCGCCTCGCGCATCCCACCAGCACGAGCTATTCGTTTCGAGTAGTTTTAGGCGCATAGGAACATTCTCTTTCCTTGCTCACCATGCTTTTGGTGTTTTTAAAAAAGTCTCAGCCTCTTGTGATCTTCCCTCGAAAAAGCGTGGAGGGGCTTTTTTGTTAATCGGGTTTTTGGCTCTGGGGGGGGGGGGTATACTTAGACCAGCGTGGATTTATAGCCGAGGGCCGAGTGTAAACGCCATCGGTTGTAAAAGCCTTCGATGTGGTGGCGTAAAGTTTCTTCTGTAAATTGAGCTGGAGCCCACATCCGGGGTCGACGGAGCGAAGGCGAGCG
>JBIPMC010000150.1:0-5331 GCA_044369345.1 Terrimicrobiaceae bacterium | reverse complement strand
ATCGCGAAAAAATACACCAACCGCGGCCTTTCGTTCCTTGACCTCATCCAAGAGGGCAATATGGGCCTCATGAAAGCGGTGGAGAAATTCGAATACCGCCGCGGCTACAAATTTTCGACTTACGCGACCTGGTGGATACGCCAGGCAATCACCCGCTCCATTGCCGACCAGGCCCGCACGATCCGCATCCCGGTGCATATGATCGAAACGATCAACAAGCTCATCCGCGTGCAGAAGCAACTCGTGCAGGAATATGGCCGCGAACCATCGCCGGAGGAAATCTCCGACGAAATCCAGCTTCCGGTCGAGCGGGTCCGCGCCGTTCTCAAGATGGCCCAGCAACCAATCTCGTTGCAGGCCCCTGTGGGCGATAGCGACGACACGAGCTTTGGTGATTTCATCGAAGACAAGGGCGCGGAAAATCCCGCCGACATGGCTGCCATCGTTCTGCTTAAGGACAAGATCAAGGATGTGCTCGAGACCCTTACCGAACGCGAACGCCAAGTCCTCGAGCAGCGCTTCGGCCTTGTGGACGGCTACAGCCGCACGCTCGAGGAGGTCGGCCGCCAGTTTAAGGTCACCCGCGAACGCATTCGCCAGATCGAGGCTAAGGCCCTTCGCAAGATGCGCCACCCGACCCGCATCCGCCAGCTCGAGGGATTCCTCGATGCCCACGAAATGTGATCCGCGCGCAACTTTCGCGCTCAAGAGGTGTTTGATCTGACATGAAGGACGATTTTCCTGAGAACGACGCCTTTTGGTGTTTGCTCGGCCAAGCCAGCCACCGCAAAGCCTCGCCGTTTTTCGCCCGCAATGTTCTGCGCGAAATCCGCCAATCCGCAAAACCAACCTGGTTTTTCCCGCGCTGGCTAGCCCCCGCCGCCTTTGCAGCCATCGCCGTCGGCTTCGCCCTCACGCTCGTTGAGTCGCCCCGCCACACCCCCTACTCCATGTCGCCAGAATTAGCCGAGTATTTCGAAAAAGCCGCCAATCTTGACCAAATCGCCCCAGCCGTAGACTTCACCCCCGCTCACTTGGCAGGACTTTGATCCCTAAAGAGAAGGCGGCATAAAAAAGCTCAGTAACCCATCGCTTATTTTAACCCGCAGTGGTCTTAAATTGGGGCCACCTCAGGCCTCAATCCATGAAGACAGCGAGACCAAACGCAGCGAAGGATTATTACAAACAACTCCGCTGCTTTCCATGGGAGCAGCTTTGGGAGGTGCATGTGCCGGCCTTTAATGCGGCAGCTCCGACTTCAGAAGCGAGGAATGCCGGTCTGGTCCGCGCTGTGGGGGTTGTCTTCTCGGAAAGCGGTCCACTTTCGCAGAAAGAAGAGGTTGCGGCTTGGCTTCGATCACTTTTGCAGGACCCGGATGAAAAAATTCGCCGCTATGCAATGGCTGGATTGCCGAAGATCGGAGGTAAGGCCGCTGACGAGGAAGCGCTGATCAATTTCCTTCGAAAAGGTAATCCACTGGAGAGGGAGAAGAAGTTCCTAGCCCGTGCTCTCGATAAGATCGGAGGTAAGGCCACGCTGGAAATTGCAGACGAGCTTCCCGACCAAACCGCCCTCAAAGTGAAAGCCAGCGTGGCCAGAGAGGAATGCCCCTCGGAAATACGCTTGGATCTGGCGGTGGATTGTTTTTCAGATCTTCTGATTCACCTTCGCGGTCGCCGGGGACTTGAGAGGTTTGTTCGCGAGGAACTGGAGTCGACCATGCCATCCAGGGGACTCTTCGAATTTCGCAGCTCCCAATCGGGATTGGTCGAGATCGCCCCGAAGCGTCCATTCCGGCTCTCGGATTTGCTCACCCTCCGCTGCTTTGGAACGCTGGCATTCGTCTTGGGAACAATCCCAAAGCTGGATTCAACCGAAATGGCCGCGCTCATCACGGCACCGTCAGCGCGCGCTCTTCTTCAAGGACTCACAAAAGGCTCGATTCGCTACCGCTTGGATTTTCCATCCCTCGGCCACCAGCGCGGCCTCGTGCGCGATATCGCCAACCGTGCCTATGCCTTGTGCCCGGATCTGCTAAACGATGCCCGAAGTGCTCCCTGGGCTGTCGAGATTCACCCGCACCGCGGCCGATTTGCCGTGGAACTTCGTCCACGCTTTTCGCCGGACCCCCGTTTCGCCTACCGCAGGTTGGATGTCCCGGCGGCCTCGCATCCGCCCCTCGCCGCCTGCATGGCGCGTCTGGCGGGGAGCACAGGCGATGATGTCGTGTGGGATCCTTTTTGCGGTTCGGGTCTGGAGTTAATCGAGCGCGGATTGCTTGGTGGCGTGAGGAAACTTCTTGGCTCCGACCGCAGCGCGGAGGCGATCGATGTGGCAAAGTGCAACCTGGCGGCGTCGGGACTTCGCGTGACATCGGATTTTTTCCACGGCGATTTTCGAAATGTGAATCTTGCACCGAATTCCATAAGCCAGATCATCAGCAATCCTCCGATGGGCCGCCGGGTTCCAATCCAAAATCTCGAAGGCCTCATCCGCGACCTCTTTGATATCGCCGCTAGGATCCTGCAGCCCGGAGGTGTGCTGGTTTTTGCAAATCCTCTTTCAACGCGGCCGTCCGATGCGCGGCTCAAGCTGGATACGACCCAGCGCATCGATCTCGGGGGGTTCGATGTCCATCTCGAGAAATTCATTAAAACCAACCGGTGAACCTCTTTCATCCCTCTCGATAAAATGACGCTCTTGTTGCAAAGCGCCTCCGCAATCGATCCCGGCAAGAGCAGCAAGGAGGATATCGAACCTGTCCGCGTCGGGGCACAACCGAAGTTCCACTGATTTTGAAAGCGGCGACTTTCCAGGTTCCCCTCGCTTCGTTGCACCTGCCGGATCTCTGGCAGCAGGATGCTGTGCGCCATCTCAAGAGCGGGGCGGATGTGATCATCGACGCCCCGACTGGCGCGGGAAAGACGCGAGTCTTCGAGTTATTTCTGAAAACACCAGAAGCCGCCCGACTGGGGCAGGCGGTTTACACGGTTCCGACCCGCGCGCTGGCGAATGACAAGTGGCATGAATGGCAAGCCCTCGGGTGGAATGTTGGCATCGCCACAGGCGATATTGCAGAGAACCTTCACGCCTCGGTCCTAGTCGCGACCCTGGAAACCCAGCGCGAGCGCATTCTGAGCGGGAATGCACCGGGTTTCCTGATTCTGGACGAATACCAGATGCTTGCGGATGCCCAGCGCGGCTTGAATTACGAAATGGCCATGGCGCTTCCACCGGTTTCCACCCGACTGCTGCTCCTGAGCGGCAGTGTAAGGAATCCCACTGACATCGCGGAGTGGCTACGAGGACTTGGGCGCCGGGTGGAGTTGATTCAAGTCCAGGAACGGCCTGTTCCGCTGGATCAGTTGCCGATTGAGAATCTCCCGCGCGTGCCGGATTCGGTGCATGGATTCTGGCCGCGCATCGCTGTGGCAGCCGTTCTGGCGGGGCTAACGCCGCTTTTGCTTTTTGCTCCCCGCCGCCGCGATGCGGAAAAAATGGCGACCCAGATCGCGGCCGCGCTTCCAGTGGACAGCCCGGTCCCGATGACACCGGGAGATCAAAGCCTGCTTGGCCGAGACCTCTCTAGGCTTCTGCAAAACCGCGTGGCTTTTCACCACAGCGGACTCCCCTACTCTGCGCGGGCGGATTGGATCGAGCCGCTTGGAAAGGCTGGGAAACTCCATGTGATCGTTGCCACCACTGGCCTCGCGGCAGGAATCAATTTTTCTGTTCGTTCCGTGATGGTCACCTCGACCACCTACGGCGACGACCGTTTTCGGAGAGAACTCCGGTCCGATGAGTTGCTGCAGATGTTCGGAAGAGCCGGCCGCAGGGGCCTCGATGAGCGTGGGTTTGTTCTCACAGCGCCGAATTTGCCGGGACTTCTCGACGCCGCACCACGCCAACTCCGCAGGGTGAATCAAATGGACTGGCCAACCTTGCTCCGCGTCATGGAAGCAGCCGTCGCTGAGGGACAAAATCCGCTCGCGCGCGCCTCGCTCGTTTGCGAAAGGCTCTTCAGCCGCCAGAAAATCGCTCCGGATTTGGCAAGCGCCTTGGGATCCTCCCAATCCAGCGAGCGACACGGGCCGAGCCGAGTCGAATTCCTCGGCCCCGATCATTGCTGGCATTCGATCAAAGGCGCCCGAGAGGAGACACGACCGCTTGGCGAGTGCCTCTCGCTCTACAAGGAACGATGGATTTCGGCGCTGCGTGTTCCCCTCACCCTCGAACTCCTTCCCCACGGCCGAGCCTGCAAGATCGCTGAGGGACGAAGCTTCGCCTATGGCAAGGAAGTGCCGATCGCACGCGGCAAGGACTCGCTATTTCAGCCGCTCCCATGGATTCAAAAACTACTCGGGCTGGGCAAGTCGGAGGCGTTCTCCAAAGACGAGCTGACACGCGACATCATCCCCCTTCTCGAATCCCAATGGTCGCCCGGCGCTTTCCACAGCACCGCCCTACACGGCTCGAATCTGATGGCGCGCCTCTCGCTGGCGAATGTTCCAGTGCCCTCGGTCGTCATGCCCGATGGCGTCGTGCTTTGGAATCCCCCACGCCAGAGAGTGAGTGCCTTGCCGGCAGTGGACGAATCGAGCGTCTTCAATCCACCGCCGGGCTCGGCCGCGCATGCTTGGCGCCAGCTGGGCCTCGTTGACGAGAACGGTGCTCCCACCCCGCGCGGGAGGCTTTTCAGTCGCTTCCAGAGCGGCGAGGGCCTGATGATCGCGGCGGCACTGGAAGACGCGAAGTATCCGATCGAGAACATCGTTTCACATATCGCAAACCTCCGTGGAGGCCCGCGTTTCGTGGATTTCGCAGACGGAGAAAGTCAGCGCATGGCAGTTGTCGCGCGCGAAATTTACGGGCATGTGGATCATGAGGGCTACCTCGAGGGCGGCCTGTGTCCGGGTTTCGGCGAGGGAACCTGCGAAGCTCTTTCCCTGCACCGCAGCGGAGGAATGCGCTCGCTGGAGAAACAAACCGACGCCATTCGCAAAGGCGACATTGAGCGCGCGGCATTGGAGTGGAGGAGCCTGCTTCGGCATATTGTTCACGCTGCTAATCCGGTATTTCCTCGCTGGAACGAACTCCAGGCTGCAGCACGGGCCGCTCTCGAAAAGCCAGCCCTGTAGCAGATCGGAGTCAGTCCCGGGTTTTAACGCTTTTTTCAACCATCGCAGCTCCGTGCTCTCCGTGAGTAACCCTCAGGATTTCGCTTTGATCACGCCTTTGGCAGCGTCACCTCGAGTTGGCCGTTTTTGTAATCCATCGTCATCCGCTCGACTTTCACCGGGCCGGGAAGCGTCATCGACTGCGTGGAGCTC
>JBIPMC010000149.1:0-5332 GCA_044369345.1 Terrimicrobiaceae bacterium | reverse complement strand
CTCGCGGCCGAAGAGGATTTGGCAGAGGAAGACGGCGTAGAAATGCAGCGGGCCGTGGTAGTTCGTCGGGTCGTATCTGTGGTAACCGGACGCCTTCATCTGGTCGGCGAACCATCCGTTGATGCCTTCGTCGAAGTGCGCGGGTTTGATTTCGATCAGCCAAACACGAAGAAAGACAGCGATGAGCATGATCGCGATCTCGGGAAGATGGGCTTTGAGGGCCTTGAAATTCACCCGCATGGGATAAGTGCGGCGGAGTTTGCGATCAAGCCTGCGGGATCTCACTGCGACACCGGTCTTGCCCCGCGAACCCGACCACGGAATGATCGGGCCCATGCCAAGTCTTGGAGTCAATATCGACCATGTCGCCACTTTGCGGCAGGCGCGGTATCGCGACACGCCGGAGAGTCCCAACGCCGAACCCGATCCGGTCGCAGCCGCGCGGGTCGCGGAAAAAGCAGGCGCATCGGGGATCACCGCCCATTTGCGCGAGGATCGGCGCCACATCCAGGACCGCGATATTTTCGAACTCCGCGAAAGAATCACCACCAAGCTCAATCTGGAAATGGGGCTTTCCGAGGACATCGTCCAAATTGCTCTCCAAGTAAAACCGCACGATGTCTGCCTTGTGCCCGAAAACCGCAAGGAGGTAACGACGGAAGGGGGGCTCGATTGCGCCGGGCAGATCGAACGGCTGCGGCCGATCGTAAGGAAACTCCAAGCCGTCGGCGCGCGTGTGAGCCTTTTTATTGATCCTGAGGAGCGCCAACTCCGCGCTGCCGCTGCGCTGGGAGCTGAGTTTGTGGAGCTTCACACCGGTGCCTATGCAAATGGCTTCGGCACGGAGCGCGAACGCGAACTCGAAAAACTCCGCCAAGGCTCTAGCCTCGCTCTTGATCTCGGGCTGCGTGTCAACGCGGGGCACGGCCTGAACTACGAAAACACTGCCGCGATCCTGACCCTGCCGGGATTGGAGGAACTCAACATCGGGCATTCGATCGTCTCTCGCGCAACTTCGGTGGGGCTGGAGCAAGCGGTTCGGGAAATGTGCTGGATTGTTTGCGGGAAGTAGAAATGGGGCGCCCGCTCGAGGATTTTCTCCAGGAGGAGTTGACGGGAATTGAACGGCGCTCGTTGAGGCGGAGGCTTCGCGCCATGGAGGGGCCGCAGGGAATTGAAGTGCGGCTTCATGGGCGGGAGTTGCTGAATTTTTCCTCCAACGACTATCTCGGTCTGGCGTGCCACCCCGCCTTGCGCGAGGCGGCGATGACCGAGTGGGAGAGGGGGGGATTTGGTTCGGGTGCCTCGCGTTTGATCTGCGGAACCTTGTCTGCGCACGAGGAATTGGAGGCTGAGCTGGCGGACTTCAAACGAACGCCCGCCGCGCTGAGTTTTTCGAGTGGCTATGCAGCGGCACTCGGAACGATTCCGGCTCTGTGCGGGTCGGGCGATGTCGTGATTCTAGACAAACTCTCGCACGCCTGTCTGGTCGATGCCGCCCGCCTCAGCGGGGCCGTGATCCGGGTTTTTCGACACAACGATCTCGAGAAGTTGGAAAGCCATCTGCGCTGGGCCAGAGAGAAACACCCTCAAGGCCGCGTGCTGGTCGTAGCCGAGTCTGTTTACAGCATGGATGGCGACCTCGCGCCCGTGGCCGAAATCGTCGAACTCAAAGACCGCTTCGGAGTATGGCTGCTTCTCGACGAGGCTCACGCCGTGGGAGTGCTCGGCGAGGAGGGGAGGGGGCTTGCGGATCGGACGGGGGTTGCGGATCGCGTGGAGGTGCAAATGGGCACGCTCGGCAAGGCGCTCGGTGCCCACGGGGCCTACATCGCAGGGAGCGCCGCTTTGCGGGAATTTCTCATCAACCGGGCGCGGAGTTTTATTTTTTCAACCGCCCAGCCCGCACCCGTTGCGGCGGCCGCCCGCGAGGCGGTGAGGATTTGTCGTTCGGCCGAGGGGAAAAAGTTGCGCGCCTCCTTGCGCCAAAACATCGCCAAGCTGGGAGAGCATTTGGGTTTGGAAGAAACGCCGAGCGCGATCATTCCCCTAATCATCGGGGGAGAGTCCGAGGCGATGCAGGTTTCCGCCGAATTGCTCGAGGCGGGATTTCTTGTTCCGGCGATTCGTTACCCGACGGTGGGGAAGGGCTCGGCAAGGTTGCGCGTTGCTCTTTCGGCGAAACATGAGCTGGAGGATATCCAAAAGCTCGCCTCTGCCCTTGCTCGACTCAATCCAGCTTCCGCTCCTCGGCCTGGTATCCGGTGAGTTCCCCGGAATCCGAGAATAACGGTCTGAGATCGATTCGGACTCGGTAAGTGGAGCGGTCCTTGTGGTAATTCACGAGTTCCGTCACGCATGGCACTTGATTGCGAATCGCTTGCCGCAACGCTTCGATAGTGTCTTTTGAAGTTCCCGGCCCTTGGAGCATGGGGCCGGGCTTCCGACCTTTCAAATCCTCGAAAGAATGTCCGCAGAGTTGGCTGAACGCTGGATTGATCGAAGTAATACGGCCCTTGGTATCGGTAAAAACTCTCGCAGGTTCAGAAGTGATGCGGCCAATGAGATTTTCCAAAATCGAATTCGAGCGGGTTTCCGAAAGTCCATCGGAGACACCGTGAGAATGAAAGTCAGATAGGTCGGCGATCATTTGTTGTAACGCTTTCGTTTCTGATACGGAGGGGGAATTCATGTGGATGCGGTTATCTTACGCCGGGCCTTTATAAAATTCCAAAATCGACCGGATCAAGCCCGGGATGTCGTGGCTTTTCGCCTCCAGATCGACAGGCATTCCGAGGCCGCGCATCGCTTTGGAAGTGATCGGGCCGATGCTTGCGAAGCTGGACTTTTTTTCAGCCTGTAGTTGGAGGGCGTGGAAATTCTCGGCGGTCGAGGCGCTGGTGAAGGTCACCATATCCGCGCCCTCGCGCTGATAACGAGACATCCCGATCGAATCGGTGGTTTCCGGAACCGTACGGTAGGCCACGGCTTCGTCCACGATCGCGCCGAGCCGGGAGAGTTCCTTCGGCAACTCGTCGCGGGCCTTCTCGCCACGGACGAGGAGGATTTTGAGATTTTCGACGGTGGTTTCCTTTTGAAGTGCGCTGACGATCTCATCGGCGATGTGTTTTTCCGGCATGAGATCGACCTCGAAGCGGTAGGAACGCACCCGCTCGGCGGTGGCGGGGCCAATCACGGCGATGCGGACTCCACCAAGGCTGCGGGCGTCTTTGTAGAGTTCGTAGAAAGCTTTGAAAAAGGCATCCACGCCGTTCGGGCTTGTGAAAACAAGCCAGTCGTAGCTGTGTGCGTAGGCGGCCAGTTCGTAAAATTCGCGTTTGTCGGGCGCGGGCTCGATCCGGATGGTCGGCATCTCGTAGGCGTCAGCGCCGAGTTCGCGCAGGGCCGAGATCAACTCCCCGGCCTGTGACTGAGTGCGGGTCACGGCGATTCGTTTTCCAAAAAGGGGGAGGTTTTCGAACCAGCTGAGCGGTTGGCGTAGATTCACAACCTCGCCGAAAATTGCTACGGCGGGCGCTTCGAAAGAAACCGCTTCGGCTTTTCCGGCGATATCCTCGAGAGTTCCAGTGAGGGTTTTCTGGTATCCGGTGCTGGCCCAGCGCACGAGGGCGACAGGCGTTTCCGCAGGCATTCCCTCCTTGCGGAGACGCGCCGTGATGGAGCGCAACCGCTCGATCCCCATGAGCATGACTTTGGTGCCTGGAGAGGTCGCGAGTGCCTTGTAGTCGAGCGAGGGGTCGGGCTTGGTCGGATCCTCGTGACCAGTGAAAATCGTGAACATTGAGGTGTGCTTGCGGTGCGTCACCGGAATGCCCGCATAGGCCGGCCCTGCGATTGCGGAACTGACACCTGGAACAATCTCGAATCGGCATCCGGCGTCCGCAAGCGCCTCCGCCTCCTCGCCGCCCCGACCGAAAACAAACGGATCGCCGCCCTTGAGTCGCGCGACAGTTTTTCCGGCCTTCGTTTTCGTAATGAGCAGCGCGTCGATTTCCTCCTGACGCATCGTGTGCGCGCCGGCTTTTTTGCCGACATAGAGTTTCTCGGCCTCGGCAGGGGCCCATTTCAAAAGCTCGGGATTGCAGAGGTAGTCGTAGACGACGACATCCGCGCGTTCCAGGCACTGGCGGCCTTTGAGTGTGAGAAGCAGCGGATCGCCCGGACCCGCGCCGACGAGATAGCATATTCCTTCCGGCATGTGTGGGTGATCGTGCCATCCGCCGAGCGGCAAAGAAATCCTTTTGATTGCTGGATAAAATTCCCGCATCGCTTCAATCTCGGGGCATGCTCGTAGCCATCGAAAAACTTCTCGCCCTCCAAGACCGCGACCAGCGCCTCCGAACCCTCCGTCTCGAACTTCAATCGATCCCCAACGATATCGCCACCAAGCAAAAGCTCGTTCAGGACGCCGCGAATCGCCTCGATGCGGCCCGCGCCCGTTCCAAGGCCATCGAGGTCGAAAAAAAGGCGCTCGAGGTCGAGATTGCCGCCAAGCGTGATCAGATAGCCCGCTACAAAACCCAGCAACTCCAGACGCGCAAAAACGAGGAGTATTCCGCGCTTTCCCACGAAATTGCCAACGCTGAGCGCACCATTTCCGCCATCGAGGACAAGGAACTCACCCTGATGGAGGAGGCCGAGGGCCTCGCTCCGCAACTTGCCGCCGCCGATAAGGCCCACGCCGACGACAAGGCGAAATACGACGCCCAAATCGCCACGATCCGTGAGAAGGAAGGCAATCTGAAAACTCGCATCGACGAGATGGCGGCTGGCCGCGCCGCTCTGCTCGAGGGCATCGACGAGGATTTAATCGAGCGCTACGAGCGGCTGTTTGAAACAAAGAACGCCCGTGCCGTGGTTGCGGTGGAGCACGATGTTTGCACCGGTTGCCACATGAAAGTCACCGCCCAGACCAGCCTCGCCCTGCGCTCAGACAAAGCCATTATCTCCTGTCCGCAATGCGGCCGCCTCCTGCACCTTCCTCTGTGATTCTTTAAAATGAAAATCCGCATTTTTCCCGATGCCGATGCCGTTGCGAGAGCCGCAGCCACACTCATTGCCGAAGAAGCCCGCAATGCCGTCGCCGCTCGCGGCCGGTTTGTGATGGCGGTCAGCGGCGGCAAGACCCCTTGGCAAATGCTCCGGAACCTCGCTGGGGAACAAGTTCCTTGGGCGTCCGTTCACATTGTCCAAGTGGATGAGCGCATCGCGCCCGGTGGCGACCCCGACCGGAATCTCACGCACTTGCGCGAAAGTTTGCTGCCTCACGCCCCGATTCCCTCCGAGCAAATCCATGCGATGCCCGTCGAAG
>JBIPMC010000148.1:0-5361 GCA_044369345.1 Terrimicrobiaceae bacterium | reverse complement strand
AAAAAGTTCCGCTGCAGTAGGAATAGACCAAGAGGGCCAGCAGCATGGCGGGCGGGTATTGCTCATGGCCGGTGCCACGATGGTTGATTTGGGCGCTGGCGGTGTCGATCGACTCGATGGCATCGATCAGTAAGTGCACGAGGTGTCGCGGTCGATAGAGGCAAATCTTGCCATATCAATCTGCATAGCAGTAATTAGGCCATTTTGACGCCTAAGTCCGACAGGCTGCTAGAGTTGGGATTGGAATTGGTAATTGCCGGCACCGACCGCGTAAACGGCGGCGTTGTTTTCCATGCGGAGGAATTTCACGCCCTCCGCTTCCCCGGCGAGCTTGCCAGATTCGGTGACACCGGTGGCGTCTTTAGCAGAGACGAAAATCGTTGCTGTCGTGTTCGGCGGGACAGTCACCTCCATCGTGAGTTTTCCGCCATCGCGTTTCCAGTTGCTGACGATCCGGCCGTAGGGCGAGTCGTGCCAGCACTCGACCCAATCGACCGAATCCACGATGCCCGGGCGGATGCTGAAGTGCTTGAAGCCGGGTTGCGCGGGGTCGGGGCGGATGCCAGCAAAGCCTTCGTAAAACCAAGCCCCTGGGGTACCCACGACTTGGATGATCTGGCTCCCCCAACCGGACCAGGTTTCCGGCCAGGTGGTGACCTTACGCTCCTTCACCAGAAAGCCCCAGCCTGGGTAGGTTTCCTGTCCCATGATGAGCGCGGCGAGATCGGGGCGATTCTCTTGGGCCAGCAAATCGAGCAGCATGAAACTGCCCTGCAAACCGACGTCGAGATGGCCTTTTTTTTCCACCACGATGTTGTCCTCGAGTTGCTTGAAGATCAGCGAGCGTAGTTCCTCCGGCATGATCCGAGCGCGCAGGGCGATGACAAGGTAGGCTTGGCGATTGACCCGGTAGGCGTTCTTTTCGGGATCAAAGTAGGTCTTGTGGAGGTGCGGACGCAGAACCGCTAAGCGATCCTCGCAGCGTTTCTGCTCGGCAGCGTCGCCCATCACGCCCGCAAAGTCCGCCAAGTCCTGCCACAGCAGAACCCGGTAGCAGTTGTTGAAGAACTCCCTCTGCTCCTTGGTCTCGAACCCAAACTGCTGCATGTAATCGTCCGGGTTCTTGTCCGGGGATTCGACCGGCGGCGTCCAGTCCCCCAGAAATTGCCAAGGCCCGCATTGTTTCGGATTTTTGATGTTGAAAGGGTCGTAGGCGCGAAGGATGTCGTTCTCGGTGTGGGATTCGAGGTAATCGACATACTTTCTCAAGGCGGGATAAAAATCCCTCGTGATCTTTTTATCTCCATAATACAAGTTCAGTCGCCGCACCAGCTCGCTCGCCTGCCCCCCCCATGAGGGGCCGCCGCCCTCGTTCACCTTCACGGTTGGCGCCACGTTGCCGAAAAATCCATCTTCCCGCTGATTATCACGCCAATCCTGTAGCCATTTCACCAGAAAAGCGTCACTTCCGAAATTGTAAATCCACCCACTCAGGAACGAACCACCATCGCCGTAGCCTTGCTTCTCGCGCGTTTCCCCGCCACCCATCACCCCCATGGGCGATTGGGTGAGGCAGGTTCGCACCGTGATTTCATGGATGCGGTTGAACAGTTCGTTCGAGCAATGGAAATCCCCCGCTGGCTCCAAATGAGTTCGCACCATCATCGCCTGCGCATCGCTCAGCTCCGGTGCCTTGTCCAATCCGCTCACGACTACATAACGAAAACCGTGGTGGTTGAACTTGCTTTGGAAGACCCCGTCAGGCTCGTTTCCCGCCACATAGATGTCGAACTGGTTGTTTGTTTGGATGCCATCGCCGTTCTTGAGAAAAATCAATTTCGGGTCGATCGTATCGGCATATTCCATATGGACTTCCTGACCGGGTTTGAGCCCATTCAGGCGCAAGCGCATCCATCCCGTGAAGGTGGTGCCGAAGTCAATCAGCCATTTACCCTTGAACGGAGTAATGCTTTGGGCCGTGATCGGCGGATCGATCTGACTGCCGGGAAGTGCCTGCCAGCTGGCCGTCAGGTTCGGGGCGGCTACTTCGATAGCCTTCGTCCATGCGCTGTCATCCGCAGTGGGCAGATTCCAATCGTTGAGATATTTGCCTGCGTCATAACGCTCCCCGCCGAAATTGTTAAAATCCCAATACCCCAGTTGAGTGATGCAACTGTCTGCGGTGCGCCACTGGTCATCGGTGGAGATCATGGAGGCGCCATCCGAAGTCTCAATCTCCAGCTGGGCGCGCACGATCGGCCCGCTATATCCGGGGCTGTGCTGGAACCAGCTCGGCCCCATCCATAACGCGATGCAGTTTGTGCCTTTTTTCAGCAGGTGCGACACATCGTAGACATTGTAGAAAGCGCGCTTTGGGGCATGGGCATAAGCGGGCATCAACACATCGTCGCCTACTTTTTTGCCATTAATGTAAAGCTCGTATAGACATGGCGTATTGACATAGACTTTTGCACTTTTCACCTCCCCTTTCACCTCAAAGTTGCGGCGGAGCCACGGGTGTTGGGGAGGAAGTATCGGGGGTTGCTGCCCGGGAAGAACGCCCCATGCTTGCGGGTCACCATGCGTGACAATGACGCGAGCCGCAGTCCACGCCGCGTCGTCAAAACCGGCCTCCCGCCAACCATTCTGCTCGCCGGAGTGCGTCTTCCAAAGCGGCCCCGTTTCCAGGGTGATCTGGCGTCCATCGGTCAACTCGACAGTCACCCGGCCGATGAATCCTGCCGGACTCGGCGCGTCTCCGGTATTCGTGGCCACTACCGCGAGGATGTTTTCCCCAGGCTTAACCAAATCGGTGATTGTCGCCTTCTCAACACGCGTCAGTTCGGTGCCTTTCAGGGCTTCCTTGCCATTTACAGTCAGCACAAAGGAATTGTCCGCCGACATCTCCACGGAGGCGCGCTGGATTTTGGCATCACTTGGCAGATTGAGCTGTGCACGAAAACTAACCGACCCCTGCGGCGTCTGGCGGAAGTTGCCGACATGGGGACCCCATATCCATGAACAACCGTTGAGACCGTGTTTTTGATTCATGCCAATACCAGACTTGATCCACTTCGCTTGCCAATCCTCCGGTTGCAAGAGCCCCATCCGCCACAAAGCTGGTTCGCTCCAATCCGAAGCCTTGCCGTCCTTGTCCCAAACGCGCACTTTCCAATAGCAGCCCGTCCGCGACGTGAGCGGCTTGCCAGCGTATTCGACTTGGATGCTCTGGTCGGAAGGAACTTTTCCGCTATCCCAGAGATCGCCCTGATCCTTCGCGAGGATTTCCGGCTTGGAGGCGACGAGGATTTGGTAGGCGGTTTGCTTCTGCCCGCGTTCGTCACCTTCGAGCACCCAACTCAAACGCGGCTTGGTGGCATCGATGCCGAGCGGGTCTTTCAAATACTCGCAGCGGAGGTTTTGCGCCTCCACGGCGTGGATGGCAGAGAGCGGCAAAAGCAAGGACGCCGCGAGGGAGAGGAGGAGTGTCGTTTTTTTCATTATCAGAGTTAGGGGAATTCTACGCGCATTGCAGCGCACAGCGTAACCGGGCCGAGCAGGCCGGAGGATTGAAGCGGTTCTCCTTTTTTCCACAAGCGCAATGTGGCAAATGCGATTCGACCGGTGGGGCTGGGTTCATTCTTGAGAAGCCATTCCGGCCATGAAGTCACGGTGCCATCGGCGTCCCGCTTGCTGTCTTCAGGAAGGTTTTCATCCCCGATTTGCCGGTTGGGCCACAGGTTCACGACCTTGACCACGAGTTCATTGGCTCCCGCACGAACCGCCTTGGAGACATCCACGCGAAACGGCGGCTTCCACAAGGTGCCGAGGTTTTGCCCATTGAGAGTGACCTCGGCGATGACCTCGACCTTGCCCAAGTCCAACAGGAGATCAGTCTGTGCGAGGGAAGGATCCAGCGAGAAGGCCGTCTTGTAGATCGCCGTGCCGGAGTAATACTTGATGCCGTCCTCCGGGCGTTTGGTCCAATCCTCGAGCTGGGCAAAGCTCACATCACCGGGACCGCCGGCTTTGGGATCAAAATGGACATTCCACGGACCAGCTATCGTCTGCGGCGCGGGAATTTCAGGGACCTCTAGGGTTTTGACCTTCCCGCTCGCGAACTGAAGGTCGTAGCGGCCGGGCTCCCATGCGCGGAGGGTCACAGCGTTCGCCTCACTCCCGCTCAGCGTCGCCGATGGAACCGGGCTTTCGTTCCTGTTGGCTGGCTGATCCGCTTTTGGGTCGAGCGACCAAAGCTGTCGCCCCTCGTGGCGCAAGGCGACAACGGGATCCATCGCTGGCGTTGGCGAGCGGAAGACCACAAAAACCGACCCCCTCTGTTCCAACTGAAAATTCACCGTGGTGATGCCGCCTGACTCCTGGAACGCGACGCATTTCTGGGTGCGTCCGGTATCGGGCCACCACAACTCGGGTTGTTTCCCGCTGACCCGGAAATTGGCCACGACATCCACCGGGCGAGCCTCCGGATTGGCTATGAAATAAATGTCCGTGTCGCCCGAGCGGCGATGGATATACCGCAAGAGCGGAGTGGATGTGAAATCGGGAGGGACGCCTTTTTCAGCGAGAAATTGCTGCGCAGTTTTTCCGCTCAAGATTTTCCCCGACGCCCACAACTCGGCCGCCTCTTTTTCCACCATCGAGTCGCCCACCCCCATCTGGGCGAGGCTTTGGGCCTTGCGCGGGGGCTTGGCGGGGCCAACGATCATCACGCCGGCCTCGGCGAATTCTTTGATCTTCTTCAAAAGCGCGGGCGAGATCGTTTCCGATTCGGGCAGAACCAAGGCGCGGTAGCTCATGCCGTCCGGCAACACCAATCGGCCGTCCTTGGCTTCCATGCGTGTGAGCACCACTTCCGGCGAACACGCGTCCCAGCCGTAGCCGGAACGAATCCGATCTCCGCTCATCGAGCCCTCGGGAGGTTTGCGCAAAAACTCGCGCGGCGAACCTTCCGGAGTCAGGTAGGCGATATCGGCCACGAAAAGCCCCTGCCGCAGGAGATGCTGGCAGCGGCTTAAATACTCATGCCAAGGCTTGCTGAACTCCCACCAAGTCTGCGTGCGCTCATATTGCAATCCCCATGGGCCCATCATCATGCCCGGCGCGACATTCAGCCAGGGCTGCACCGCCCAACGGTGAAAGACGAACCGGTTGACACCCTCGCACATCGCCCAATCCGCCCCGGCCTTCAGGCTGCCAGGATGGCTCAGCCACCGTTCATTCGGTCCGGAGGTGAAAGCCTCGGCTCCAACGATGGGCTTGCCGTAGGTATGGGCGGCCGAGGCCATCTCGGTGATGTTGTAATGGCGGGCAAATCCTCCCCAAAACTCCCCGACTGGCTCA
>JBIPMC010000389.1:0-5365 GCA_044369345.1 Terrimicrobiaceae bacterium | reverse complement strand
GTCTCTTTCTTTTCGGGTTTAGTGGAATCGGAAGATTTTTTATCATCGGTTTTGGGTTCTTCTTTAGGTTTTGCCCAGTCCTCCTTGGGTATCTGCCTAGTTATTTCTGGGATGGTTTTTACCGTTTCGGCTACACCCTTTTTAAACCACCAAGGGATTGACTGATTCCAACAAAAGTAAATCAGAAATACCCAACCCAGAACAGATCCAAAATAGAATAAAACTCTCATTATTTAACATCCTCCAGTGATTCAATTGGGGTAATGGTTGAATCGGAATCGTCACCTTGACCGGGGGGAAGTTGACGATTATTTGTGGCATTTATAGACCCGCCGAACCAATAGGTTAAAGTCCCTACACTTTTCTCGAATAATGTCTTGATAGCGGTTTCAACTGTCATCCCTCTGACTCCAAAAAAGACAAGTAAAGTTAGCGCAGAAACGAAAACAATTCTTGAGGGTTTCATAAGTAAAGCTCCTAATTAATTTGTGATTGAGTAGCTTGTTCAAAATCAACTGTTACCTTGATTTTCTTGTTAGATTCTTGTTTATTCAATGGATTGAACACTATAATTACCGACTCTTTCCCTTTAAGAAAAAACTGCATTCTACTAGAAGGGAATCCACGCTCTCTATAGCTGTAGTCTCCCGTTATTGGGTGTCGGGTTATGCGACGCAAGGAAAATCTGGTATCTGAAGAAACGGTAACTAACTGCACTGAATTAGATGGGTTGTGAATCCGTTGCCCTCTGGGTTCGCTGCCCACATACACCAGATAATTTCCTGGACGATTAAACACAGATAGCTCGGCGGCCGAAGGTTTTGGAGTAGATAATAACGATGTCGCAACAATCAATCCGATGGTCAATAGTTTTAACTTTTTGTTCACGATTCTCCTATTTATTAATTAAGACTTTGGACTGAGAGGACTGAGATAATTGAGACTCCCATGCGGGTTTTAGGTAGTTAATGTAACGCTTGTTAGTAGAACGCGGCTCTATTCCTAACTCGCTACAAATTTGTTTTAGGGGTGATGGAATCAAACCGTGGGAATATTTAAAAGCCCGAAGTTCAAGAGAAGATTTAAACAGGGCAGTATTAACCTGCTCCCACCAATCACTATCCGGGTCGGTTGATTTGGCACTGGCAAAGGTAACGTTAAATCCTGATAGGTCAGGAATTGAAACTACTCTTGATTGCCCTTTGATTGTGCAGATAGCGGGTCTTTTCCCTTCCTTGAGCAACCTTTCAGCTATCTCTATTAACCCCGTTTTCTCCCCTGCTAAATACCGTAACTGCGATTCAGGGATTGATGGGTAGCAGATTATTAATTGAGCTAAATTTTCCAGTGTTGCCAAAGTAAAACCACCCTCACCGACGGACGCGGATTGACCCACGGGGATTAACTTAATCTTGTAGCCTCTACCCTGCTTAATGATCTCAATTAGCTTATCGAGCCGGGAATTGGTTTTGTCTGACTTGTATCGTTCCACGATACTGTCAAATTCTTCGCAGATTAGGCAAATCGGAGTCAGGTCAACTTGAATTTCTGATAACTTGGTAAAGCCGTTTCTGGCTCCGTCAACACAAGCCTTAATCCGTTTATCTAATTGGGCGTGAACGTGATCAATTAGGCTATCAATCTCGTCATCGGGTTGCTTGATCCATTCGGTGTCCAACCCAAACCAATTATTAAGATAACCGTCATTATCGGGCTTTCCATAGTTCGGGTCAGCAATAAACAGTTGACCATCGGGGTTATTCTCAAGCCATTGACTGATTATCAATCCCAGGAGTTTAGATTTTCCCGACCCCGTGCCACCCGTTAGCCTTTGATGTGGCAACGATAGAAATTCAGATACCCAACCCGAATCATCTTTGATTGATTGAAACTTAGACTTGATTTCCGGTGGGATAGCTTTGATTAAGAGTTGTGAAGATTTGGCATAACCTTTTTCTCCAAAGTCCCCTAGACTATCCAAAGCCTGACCAACTCCCCAAACTGTCCAACTAACTGATTTAGCCAAGGTATCGGGGACGGTGCGGGGTAGATCCTCAAGTTTGACCATAGACTCATCCCCTAGTATCAACCCCGCTAAAGCACCAAGGCATCCCACGCCCGCTAAATATAGAAGGATTGAATTATTAACGGGTTTACGCTCAATTACCAAAACGCTACCCCATTCTCCTTTCTGAGATTGGTGGGGTGAGATACCTTTTAAATCCTCAATCTGAACAGTCGCAGCGCTGAATAAACCAATGGCTGAAAATCCTAAACTTGCTGCAACGGCAACTCCCCAATTCTCCTTAGTGAAGTTATTTGGTTTTGGCATCTTTAGCCTCCTTTTCTGCCAATTGTTTAGCCTCAAGTTCTAATTGCTTTTGAAGGGCCTCAGTCCGCTTCTGCTGCTCGTAGGTTAAAGCTCTAAGTGTCATGGCAACCTCAGAGAACCGACGGACATCACTCGCCAAAACCGAGACATTAACAGAGGTAAACTTTAATTGAATTTGATCTGCCGATGTAGTTTCCCAATGGCGTTTTAGTGCCAAAAGATTTCCCCAAACCTCAAACAACAAATCAGCCGCTTGCTTCCGTTCTTTAGGTGAACCGTTAAATTCTCCCTCTAGCGTAGCTTTATCAAGTTTGTTAGCCAGAAAGTTGATTTTCTTAATCAGAAATAACTCAATAGAAATGGGTTTCTTTTCAATCTCAGAACGAGCTTGCAACAGGAATGTTTCTGCTACCGCTTCACTCAGATTGTTAACTTGAAAACCTACCTCGTTTAATGACTTATCTAATAGCTCATTTCGTGCCATTTCTAAGTCAGGGGATGGTTGAAATTCTCCAGAATTATCATTAGCTTCGGTCGAGGTTTCCCCTGTTGGTTCTACCGTCATTTGCTGAACTTCGGCAGTTTCAGCTACGGGAACGTTAGGAGCAAACTTCTTGATAATTCCTGATTTATTCCCGACTAAGGTAATAAAACTACAAACTGCAATAACTGTTAGTAAAACCGCTACTCGTTTTCGTGTTTTATTAGGCTTTCTAGGTTCCCTCTGAGTGGCTTCTGAATCCCCACTAAAAGCTGGTAAGTCATCACTAGGCTGTAAACTGTCTAACATCTATATCAATCTCCCTGTGCATGGTGTGAGGTTTTGGTTTTCTGGGTGTTAGTGTTTGGAGTGGTGTTTTCGGGCGAAAGTACCTTTCCATAGAGTTCAAGGGCTTCAAAGTATTCAGGACTCCCAGGCTGAAGGCAATTCAGGTGATTCTCGGTTGCTCTTTGGATCAGTTCACCCAACACAAGGTTAAAGTCTGGTTTTGTGTCTGATCTGTTGGGGCTTGTTTCCTTGTTTGATTGGGTGTTATTGCGGGTTGTGATAGCCAAGAGTGCAGTAGTTGTGGAACTAGCTATTAATCCGATAAAACCCCCGTATTGACCCATTCTAACCTCTGATATTTCCGGTTCTAATGTTAGGGATAACAGGACTGAACTAAGACCACCAATCACAGTTCCAACCATGATCGCCTTAACGGGTTCTGGGATTTTCATATTGATAGTTTTGGGACTGTTCCCTGATTCGACTAAAAACTACTTGATTGCTAAATATTAAAAACCCAATAAAGAATGCTGTTAAATAATAAATAGTATTCATTAGAAACAACCTCCCATTAAAAAGGGCATGACGTTATGTGAGCAGTAAACTCCAAATAGATTAACCAAGTCGATAACGATTCCCACTTAAAACCCTCCCATTAATAATTCTAATTGTTGACTGATTTCCTTGGGTTGAGGGATTTTTAGGATAACTTCTATTCTCTCAACCCGTGTTTCTAATTGTTCTATTCTCCGAAAAAACTTCTCACAGCTAACTGGGATTTTTTTGACTTTCCCACCGCTTCGTTAAGTTGCTGTTCTAAAGCCTCAATTGAGATTTCTTGATCAAAGTCTAAGAGGTTTTCCAACTCACACCCGGACGCTTGATCAATTGCATTCTTATACTCAGGAATCCCAACCAATAAAGCCTTAGCAGACTCGATTTCATCGTCTGCAATTTCATTTAAGAAAGCCAATTGTTTTGCTTTTTTAAATAGTTTAGCATCTTCCCGCCCGGAGTTTTGACCCGCAACAATAACGGCTTTAGTGTTAACGATCGCGTTATCTTTAGCTTTCTTTTGGGTCTTAACAACTGCATCATTGAGTTGATCTGTTGTACTCCCTTTGGTGATAGCTGATTTAGGCTGTTTCGGTTGTTCCGTCTGGGTTTGGGGTTTCCGTGAGTTCTGATATAACTCGGTAAGTTCCTGTTCCGTTGTGTTGTCGGTAGCTTGAGATTCTTGATAGGACATCGACTTTAAACTCCTTAAATAGTTGTGTTGTGTTTAGCATTAACATCTTCTGGAAAACTTCTATCTCGATAGATAAACCGTTGTTTAAACAGTGGTGATAGAGGCTTTGGAACTGGTAATAGGTATGATGTTGATATTTGGAACTAACAAAGATATGTAGGAGGTATAAAACGTTTAATTCTGCCCATCCTACAGGTTTTCTTTTAATCCCCAATATCCCTTTGCGTTCGGCAATAGTCTGGTGAGAAACTTTAAAGATTAACTGGATTTCCTCTGAGGAAAAAGGCTGTAAAGCGTCTTCGTCTTTGAGGTGTATCATCTTTCGGGTTCCCCCTTTCCTTGTCTCAAAATTAGCCATTCATGGTTTAGTACACCTCTCCTTCTTAGATTGACTCAGGCTTGATTTAACCTGATGTACCAATAATAAACCCACCGCAAAGGGTGGGCATAGGGGAAAATACATCTGGGGTGGAATTTGCCACTACTGATTATTCTTTTCTTGCCATTCCATAACATAAAGCGTGTGTTTGCAAAATCGTTTCAATACATCTCGGTCAACCCATAAGTCCACAAAGGTATTATCTTGATTAATCGTTGCAATACAGTATTGACCATTAAGGTTTTGCCCTAATTTTATTTCCCCTTTTAGGTGATGGACTTCTTGAGAGTGTGAATAATTGTCCATTATATTTTTCCCTCTGATTGTGCTAACAAACCTAAGTGGCGACGAAATTGAACGTATTGGGGTTTAGGGTCGTAGCCTTTGCGACGGTGATTTTTTACCGTGTCAGGGTCGGCTCCTGTTAACAATGAAATTTGGTTGATGGATTTTCCGGTAAGTAAACGAAATTCATCTACAGATAGTTCTTTTTGTGCAAACATTGTAATAGCCTCAACTGGGTTAAAGAATGGGTTGGGGTGGGGCTGATCGGCTGATATCCGGTCAGCCCCTTTCAGTATTTGTGTTAATGTTATGCTGATTATATGCTAAACGACATAAAAAAACAATGGACAA
>JBIPMC010000146.1:0-5388 GCA_044369345.1 Terrimicrobiaceae bacterium | reverse complement strand
AATTCCTCGCGCATCCCGACCCAGTCGCCTTTGTCAGAAAGCTCGAAGAGGCTTTTGCTGCGCTTGGTCAATCGACCGCCGACGCCGAGCGCCTTGGATTCACGGATGAGTTCCTTGCCGATGTTTTGAATATCCTGCGGACGCTCCGCGAGCGTGAACATGAACCCGTCCGCAACAAGCGATCCAAAATGCAGCGCGGTCTGAAGGCGGTTTCCGAACGACGCCGAGTGGTCGGTGGATTCGATAAGCTTAATCGGAATCGGGCGGAAAACCTCGAGGTCATTGAGCAGGCTGGCGATCGATGGAGAAGTGATGGGGTTGACCCCGAGTTCCTCACGCATGTGCTCGTCGGAACTCTCCCGCAAATCCTCGGAGAATTGCTCCTCGCTTTGGCTGAAGCCGAAAGGTGCTCCGAGCAACAGGCAGGCTAGAATGGAAAAAACGCGACGCACTTTTGTTGAACAGACCAGCGTCCGGGGAAGCGATCAAGCGAGAAACGGCTTTCGATTGTTGGCCTTTGGTTCATATTTTCCCCCATGATCATCGGCGTCCCCAAGGAAATCAAAGCCCAGGAGCACCGCGTCGCCCTCCTCCCCTCGGCGGCCTACCAACTGATCAAGCACGGCCACAAGGTCCTCGTCGAATCCAACGCCGGCGCGGGCATCGGCTTCGGAGATGACAACTACGCCCAAGCCGGCGCGGAAATCATCAAAAGCCACGCCGAGGTTTTCGAGCGAGCCGACATGATCGTGAAAGTCAAAGAGCCGCTTCCCGAGGAATACGGCCTGCTCCGCAAAGACCAGATCCTCTTCACCTACCTCCACCTCGCCGCCAGCAAACCACTTACTGAGGCCCTTCAAAAAACCGGCGCGACCTGCATTGCCTACGAGACCGTGCGGGTGAACAACCGCCTCCCGCTCCTCGAGCCCATGAGTGAGATCGCAGGCCGGATGTCCGTCCTCGTCGGCGGATATTTTTTGGCGAAGCACACTGGCGGAAAAGGCGTCCTCCTCGGCGGCGTCCCTGGAGTTCTGCCCGGCAAGGTCGTGGTGATCGGCGGCGGCACCGCTGGAGTCAACGCCGCCCGCATGGCCGCCGGCCTCGGCGCGGATGTGACGATCCTCGAAGTCGATCTCGAGCGGATGCGTTTTCTCGACATCACGATGGGCACGGCACACACACTCTACTCCAGCGAATCCAGCCTCCTCGACTTGCTGCCGACCGTGGATCTTCTTATCGGGGCGGTGCTTGTCCCCGGTGCGAAAGCGCCTAAGCTCATCACCCGCGAAATGCTCCGCCTCATGAAGCCAAACAGCGTCGTGGTGGACATCGCCATCGATCAAGGCGGTTGCCTCGAAACCTCCCGCCCGACCACGCATGACAACCCGACTTTTGTCGAAGAGGGCGTCGTCCACTACTGCGTCGCAAATATGCCCGGCGCCTATGCCCGCACCGCCACGCAAGCCCTCACGAATGTGACCTACCGCTACATTGAGGCGCTCGCTGATTACCCGCTGAAAGAGGCCTTCCAACGCGCCCCCGGCCTCGTCGACGGCCTCAGCGTTCAGGATGGAAAAATCCGCTGCAAGGTCGTTGCCGAAGCACACGGTTTGGATTACACGCCCTTCGCGCCATGAGCAGTCTGCCAGACCAAATCCACCACATCGGCAAAAACGCCCGCGCCGCCTCGCGTGCGCTGGCCCGGCTTAATTCGAAAACCAAAAACGCTGTCCTTGTGGCGATGGCCGACGAGTTGATCGTTCGCCTCCCCGAAATTCTCGAAGCCAACGCAGCCGATGTAGCCGAAGCCGAGAAGAACGGCCTCCCCAAAGCCTCGATCGACCGCCTCCGCCTTACGGAAAAACGCATCGCGGATATCGCCGATGGCATCCGCCAAGTCGCCTCGCTGCCCGATCCCGTTGGCGAAATCCTCCGCGACTGGACACAACCCAACGGCATCCATCTCCAAAAAATCCGCACCCCCATCGGAGTCATAGGCATCATCTACGAATCCCGCCCGAATGTCACAGCCGACGCCGCAGTTTTGTGCATCAAAACCGGCAACGCCGTCATCCTCCGAGGCGGCTCCGAAGCCCTCGCCTCGAACCTCGCCATCGCGAAAGCTCTCCAAGCCGGAGGCTTCAACGCGGGCCTCCCTGACTACTCCGTCCAACTCATCCCGACCAAGGACCGCGAAGCCGTGAAAATCATGGCCGCCATGGACCAGTTCATGGATGTCATCATCCCGCGCGGCGGCCACTCGCTCATCGAAGCCGTCGTCGCTGCCGCCCGCATGCCTGTCATCAAGCACTACGACGGCATCTGCCATGTCTTCGTCGATCGAGACGCCGACCTCCGCATGGCCCTCGACATCGCCCTCAACGCGAAATGCCAGCGCCCCGGCGTCTGCAATTCCATGGAAACCATTCTTGTTCAGCGGGATATCGCAGCCGAGTTTTTCCAACTCGCCTCCGAGGAATTATCAAAAAACCAAGTCGAGCTCGTGGCCGACCCCGCCGCACACCAAATCCTCTCGGCACTCGGCTACCCGAAGCTCCGAGAAGCCGATGAATCCTCGTTCCGCACCGAGTGGCTCGACCTCATCCTCTCCGTGCGTGTCGTCGAAAACCTCGCCGACGCCATCGACCACATCGAAACCTTCGGCTCCCACCACAGCGACGCCATCGTCACGAACGACAAAGCAACCGCCCAAGAATTCCTCGACAGCGTGGATTCCGCCACGGTCTACTGGAATGCCTCCACCCGCTTCACCGACGGCGGCGAATTCGGCTTCGGCGCCGAGATCGGCATCAGCACCGACAAACTCCACGCCCGCGGCCCCATGGGCCTCGAGGAGTTGACCACCTACAAATACCTCATCCGAGGCCAAGGCCAGATTCGGAAATGAACAACGACGGCGCTCAATCCATCATCCCTGTCCCGCCTGAAAAGGCGGCGCGCATCGCCCAAAAAATGATTTCCGAAGCTAGAAAAGATGCGCCAACCGAGCGTCAGCGAGGCTTTGTCGTGAAGTTCAAAACTTCGGAGGAACACGAGTCGTGGCACGCAGCACACAGACCCCGATGAACGCTATTCCGAGAATCTCTTCCTCCCTCTCTGTGTCCTCTGTGGTCAATCCATGAAAACCCTCCGCGTTCACTACGAAGGCCGCGTGCAGGGCGTCGGCTTCCGCTACACGGTGAAAAACCTCGCCCGCGAATTTGAGGTCTCCGGCACCGTCGCCAACCTCCCCGATGGCCGCGTGGAACTCCTCGCCAGCGGCGACTCTGACGAAGTCGATGCCTTCCTCGAAGCCATCCGCACCAGCGCCCTGGCAGGCCACATCACTCTCGAAACCCCGCGCGAAATCCCCCGTCCCACCGTCCTGCGCGGCTTCTCCATCGTCCCATGAGCACGCCTGCCGTCCAGATTGAGAACATCTCGAAATTTTTCCCCGTTCCGCTTCGCCGCCAGCGCGTGCAGGCTGTGAAAAACCTCAGCCTCGTCGTCGAGCCCGGCCAGGTCTACGGCCTCCTCGGCCCCAACGGCTGCGGTAAAAGCACCACGCTCAAAATCCTCCTTGGCCTCGTCACGCCAAAGACCGGCCGCGCCCTCGTCTTCGGCAAGGACAGCCGTGAATACCGCAGCCGACGCGATGTCGGCTTCCTCCCCGAGAATCCCTACTTCCATAAATTCCTCACCGCCGCCGAACTCCTCTCCTTCCACGGAAAAATCTGCGGCCTCTCGGGCAAAAAACTCAACGCCCGCATCAACGAACTCATCGATCTCGTGGGCCTGAGCGATGCCCGCGATCGCCGAGTCGGCGGCTTCTCCAAGGGCATGCTCCAACGCATCGGTCTCGCCCAAGCCCTCGTCCACGACCCCGGCCTTGTCGTCCTCGACGAACCCACCGCCGGAGTCGACCCCGCCGGTTCTCACCAAATCCGCGACCTGATCCTCGACCTCAAAAAATGCGGCAAGACCATCCTCCTCACCTCGCACCTCCTCGAGCAGGTTCAGGAAATCTGCGACCGTGTCGGCATCATGGCCCGAGGCGAAATGATCCGCGAAGGCCCACTCGAGGACCTCGTGCGCGTGAAAAACCAAACCGAGTTCGTCATCGAAAACGCCACGCCCGAACTCACCGCACAAATCCAAAACCTCGTCGCTGCGTCCAGCGCGAGCCTCGTTGCCGCCCGCCAGCCCGAGCGCTCGCTCGAAACCGTCTTCCTCGAACTCACCTCCGGCGGACGATGAACCTCTTCCTCACCGGTACCGACACCGGCGTCGGAAAAACCTTCACCACCGCGCTCCTCACCCGTGCCCTCCGCAGAGCGGGACTCGGCACCATCGCCCTTAAGCCCCTCTGCAGCGGTGAGCGCTCCGATGTCGAAATCCTCCACACCGCCTCGGACAACGCGCTCACCCTCGACGAAACCAACCCCATCTGGCTCCAAGCCCCTGCCGCCCCGCTCGTCGCTGCGCAACTCGAAAACCGCACTCTCTCGCTCGATCCGCTCATCGACTGGTTCCGCAAACTTTCCTCCAAACACTCCTCGCTCCTCGTCGAAGGCGCCGGTGGTTGGCTGGTTCCCATCACCGATACCGAAGCCCTCGCCGACTTCGCGGTCCGCCTTGGGTTGCCCGTCATCCCCGTTGTTGCGAACCGCCTCGGCTGCATCAATCACGCCCTCCTCACCATCGAAAGCATCCGCGCCCGCTCCCTTCCTTGCCCCGGCATTATACTGAATCACCTCACGCCAGCAGCAGACATCGCCCAGCGCACCAACGCCCAAATCCTCGCCCGCCACACCCAAATCCTCCTTGAAGTTCACCCCGGCCAAACCCAAATCCCCGCCAACGACCTTAGCGGTTTTTTGGAGGCCATACCGGACCTTTGAGCAAATTTAAGCCCAAAATGGCATCCTCACCTCACCTTCACCCCGTCTTCGACGATTTTGCCAGTGATGAAAAAATCGATTTTTGATTCGGAGGCGTTATTGTCGTTGTTATGAGTTTTGCACAGGTTCTTGAGGAATTGCCGCGCTTTACTGCGAGCCAGAGGCAGGAGTTGCTGAAGAATGTTTTGGAATTGGATGAGCAGGGACTCTCCCCGGAAGAATTGGTGATGGTAGAAGCGCGGCTATCGGCCTACGCAGCAGATCCTTCCAGGGCGATTCCGGCGAGCGAAATGGAGACCAAGCTTCGCTCGATGCTCGGTTTGTGAGCTGGAGTGTTGTTGTTTTGCCCGAAGTTTATGCCGATCTGACAGCGGCGTCAGACTGGTATGAAGGCAAGTTTGCGGGACTGGGTGCCAGATTTACAGAGGAGGTTCTGCAAGTATGGGCCTCTTTGGCAATCAATCCGCTACTGAATTCAAAAAAGCAG
>JBIPMC010000145.1:0-5400 GCA_044369345.1 Terrimicrobiaceae bacterium | reverse complement strand
CGCCGTAGCGTTTTTCTCCGATGAACATCGTGAGCATGAGCCCCAGAATGCCGAGGACATAGAGCGGCACTGCGCCGAAGCGCACCCAACGGTAGTCCAGCAGCGCGATGAGAAAAAACATCGGCGTGCAGACGAGAATCCAAGTGAGCTGGGATTTCGCAAATTCCTGGTCGCGCATCCAAGTGGCGCTGTGGATGGCATAGATGCCGAAAGCCAGCAGCGCGACCATCAGGCCGAAGAGCGGCCAGTTCATTCGCAGGAAATTTCGGAGAATCGGGTGCATTCAGCCAATCGAAGGCACAGCGGCGAGCAGGGTTTTCGTGTAGTCGTTTTGAGGGTCCTGGTAAATCGCCTCCGCACTGGAGGACTCCACAATTTTTCCGTGGTGCATCACGAGCACATGGTCGCTGATGTGCTCGACCACGGCGAGGTCGTGCGCGATGAAAAGATACGCGATGCCGAATTGCTCTTGAATGTCCTGCAGCAGGTTCACGATCTGGGCCTGAACGCTCACATCCAGCGCGCTCACGGGTTCGTCGCACACGATAAAGCGAGGTTCGACGGCGAGGGCTCGCGCGATGCCGATGCGCTGGCGTTGGCCGCCGCTGAATTCGTGCGGGTAGCGCCTCATCATGTCGGCTTGGAGGCCGACGAGTTTGAGCAATTCCGCCACGCGATCCGCGCGGTCGGTGCGCGACATTTTGGGGAAGTGAATCTCCAAAGCCTCGCCGACGATCTCGCTGATGGTGAAGCGTGGATTCAGCGAGCCGAAGGGATCCTGAAAAATCATCTGCATCTCGCGGCGCAGGGGGCGAAACTCACGCTCGGGGAGAGGGAGGATTTCGCGGCCATCGAATTTCACACGGCCCGAGGTGGCGGGGATTAATTTGAGAATGGTGCGGCCGACGGTAGTCTTGCCGCTGCCGCTCTCACCCACGAGGCCGACGGTTTTTCCCGCTTCGACAGTAAACGAGACATTGTCCACCGCGCGGATGTCCCCGACTTTGCGGCGCATCAAACCGCCGAGCACGGGGAACCAGGTGCAAAGATTCTCAACCTCCAGCAAACGCATGGCTGAAGATGGCACAGAGGCCGTGTGGTGTCACCAGCGATCCCATTGGCGCGGATGCCGCGCCGGCTGGCTGCTTACTTGACGAGGCCGGCGGCGGCGAGCGTCTTGTAGGCCCCGTTTTTGGAAAGGGTTTTGAAGGCGCGGGCCGTGGCTTTCACGGTGACGAATTTTTTCAGCTCTGGCACCCAGACGCGCTTGGTCTTGAGGTTCGGCTGGAAATAGCGAGGGGTCACGGCGGTGACATGCATGCCGATACCGCCTTTCTTCTTGGCGAGACCGCGACGATGGATTTTCGATCCGCGAACGGGCTTGGCCCCGGTGATGCTGCACTTTCTAGACATAAGATGGATGGGTGAGATTAGGGAAAATCGATCCGCCGTCAACCCTTTCGGCGGAAATTTATCCAAAAACCTGTTAGACCCGAATCCAGCAGAATTAACCACAGAGGACAAGGAGAGCACGGAGGGTAAATAAAATGCTCCTCATTGCATCGGATCTTTTTGCCCAAGCCACCGCTTTCATAAACCGCTTCTTTGAATCTTGGTTAGCCTGTTCTGCTGTCTAAAAATCCATTTTTGGGTTAAGTCGAAAGTTTTGATACCAAGGCGGCGGTGTCGAGGCCGGATTGAATGGCGGCTTGGATGCTGGCGCCGTTTTTCCAGTCGCCGCTGGCGAGGACATTTGGAGGAAGGGCGGGTGAGGGCTTGGATGCGAAGCCGGGCGGCTGGTCAGGGACGGCGTTTGGGACGATGCTCATCTCGAGCTGGGAGAGGGATTCGCGCGCCTTGGGGAAAATCCCAGCGATTTCCGTAGCGGCTTCGCTGGCGATTTCGCCGGGACTGAGGCCGGATAAATTCAGAACGGAAGCGGAAATGAGATGGCAACCGGCGGGAGCGAACTCGGGGGCGATGTTGGTGATTTGGACGAAATGGCGCACGCGACGCGAGGCGCCCTCGGGCAGAACGAGGCAGGGTCGGTCGTAGAGGGAGGTTTGGGTTTTGAAATAAACAACAGCCACACCGCGCGGTTGGGGCGGGGGGGGGAGACGGAGGATTTGGTGGAGGGACAATTCGTCGAGTGCAAGAACGAGTCGCGTGAATGGGAGGATTTCACCGGATTCAAGAATCGCCCGGTTGCCATCGAGGGCGGAGACTTTGGAATTGAGGCGAAGTTTTTCTGGTGGGAGTTGGCGGGCGATGGCTTCGGGGAGGGCTTGGATGCCTGCAGCGGGGATCCAAGCGCGGCCGGTGGAGAATTTTTTCAGGTAGTAACGGAACAACGAGGCGCTGGTCGCAAGGTCGTTGTCGAGCAGGACGCCACCGAAAAATGGCTGTGCGAAGCGGGAGAGGAATTGGTCAGAAAACCCGCGCCTCACGAGAAATCCCCTCGTGGAGAGGTCATGCGAGGAGGTGCAGCAGGCAAGGAGATCGCGGTCGGGGGTGAGAAGAACTTCAGCGCTCAAGCGGGCGAGGCGTAGCTTGTCGCTGAAGGGAAGGGCGGCACTTGCAACGGCGGCGATGGGATTTTCGAGCGGACTCGCGAGGCGGGAGAATTGGCCGAAGTGGTGAATCAATGCGCCGGACTCGAACCAGCGGGGGCGCAGGGACGGGATATCGACGACCTCCGACACCGCTTGATATGAGCTGAGAACGACTTGGAATCCATGGTCCAGCGTGAAGCCGTTACGATGCGTGGTCCGTTGGCGGCCCCCGACCTGCGGTGCAGCTTCGAGCAAAAGAAAATCGCGTTCGGCCCGGTGGAGCGCCAGCGCGCAGGACAATCCGGCCAAGCCTGCGCCGACGACGAGAATCATGCGGTCAGGCGAGGGAGCGGTTGAAGGCGCTGATGATGGCGTGGATCGAGGCGAGTTCGATGTTGGTATCGCTGCCGACGCCGTAGAAGACGCGGTTGCCAGGGGCTTTGATCTCGATATAGCTCACAGCTCGTGCGTCAGCGCCGGCGCCGAGGGAATGTTCGGAGTAGTTGAGAATTTCCACGGGGGGCAAATCGGTTTTCGCAAGACAATCGATGAACGCGGCGATCGGGCCATTCCCAGCACCACGCACCGTTACGGGCTGGCTGTGGATTGCGAGGTCGGCCTCGACGGTCACTTGCTCGCTGCGCTCAATGGCACGGAATTCCACGAGGCGGACAGCGCCTCGGCGCACGACAAAAGTTTTTTCAAATAGCTCGAAAATCTCCTCCGGCTCGAGCTCGGTACCTTTTTCATCGGAGACGGTGTTGACAAGGCGTCCGAGTTCTTTTTGCAGGTTCTTGGGAAGCTGGTAGCCGAATTCCTTTTCGAGCACATAGGCAACGCCTCCTTTGCCCGACTGGGAATTGATGCGGACGATCGCCTTGTAGCTGCGGCCGACATCGGCAGGGTCGATAGGAATGTAGAGCACATCCCACGGCTGGCCGGAGCTTTGGCGAGCCCAGGATTTTTTGATGGCGTCCTGATGCGATCCGCTGAAAGCCGTGAACGCAAGGTCGCCGGCGTAGGGGTGGCGGGGGTGGACCTCCATGCGGGTGCAGCGCTCGTAAATTTCGCGGATTGCGTTGAGGCGGCTGAGGTCGAGGCCTGGATGGATGCCGTGAGTGTAGAGGTTCAGGGCGACGGTGACGATGTCGAGATTACCGGTGCGCTCGCCGACGCCGAAGAGCGTTCCCTCCACGCGGTCCGCGCCAGCGAGCAGGCCGAGTTCTGTGGCCGCGGTGCCGGTGCCGCGGTCGTTGTGGGTGTGGAGCGAGAGGATCGTGAGGTCGCGGCGGGTGAGGTGGCGAGACATCCACTCGATCTGGTCGGCGTGGATGTTTGGCGTGGCGTATTCGACCGTGGCGGGGAGGTTGAGGATGATTTTGTTGTCGGGCGTCGGCTTCCAGACATCGGTGACGGCCTCGCAGATTTGCAGGGCAAAATCGAGTTCCGTGCTCGTGAAGCTCTCCGGAGAGTATTCGAGCTGGAGGCGTGAGCCGGAATCCAGGAGCGGCTGCATCGTTTTTTTCAAAAACGAAACGGCATGTGTGGCGATGCCGACGATCTGATCGCGGGTGGCGCCAAAGACATATTCGCGCTGCTTTGGCGAGGTGGAGTTGTAAAGGTGAAAGATGATGTTGCGCGCGCCGCGCAGGGCCTCAAGCGAGCGGGTGATCAAATCCTCGCGGCACTGGCACAGGATTTGGATCGAGACATCGGCGGGGATGAGGTCCTCCTCAATGAGGCGTCGGCAAAAGTCGAATTCAATCTGCGAGGCGGAGGGGAAGCCGATCTCGATTTGCTTGAAACCGATCCCGACGAGCATTTCGAAATACTCGAGCTTTTCCTCGACGCTCATCGGCTGGGCGAGCGCCTGGTTGCCATCGCGCAAATCTACGCTGCACCAAATCGGTGCGTGGCTGAGCACGCGGCTGGGCCATTGGCGGTCGGGCAGGTCGACCTGCGGAAACGGCCGGTATTTTGTGACGGGCGGTGGTTGCATCAAGCTGTAACCTAGCACCGCCCTGAGCGGCGCGCCAAGAGAGGAAAGGGTAAACGCTCGATCTAAGGGCGAGGGGGAGTTGCTTCGCTACGACAAAACCTCCATCAGAGAGCTTGGCGGCTTCCGCAGTTTTGCAGCGAGCGGCTTCGGATTTCGCAGGCTTTGCAGTACCCGCGTTGGCGGTGATAGCGATGGCGGATACAGTCAGTGTGATGAGGAGGTTTTCATCGCGGGCCAAGAATGGAGTCATTCATGGCATAAAATCCGGCGTGAGTGTCAACGCGGATTCCGCGACAAATCCTCGTGTGACTTGGAACCTCATTCGTCTGCAGGAAACAACTTCAACCAATGACATCTGCCGGGACCTGCCTCCTTGGACGGCCGTGCGCGCGGATTCGCAAACGCGCGGCCGGGGCCGTTTCGGGCGGGCTTTCGCTTCCGGAAAAGGCGGGCTCTGGCTCTCGGCCTCGCTACCCGCGACCGGGCCTGCGGAGGTCTGGGCGGGCTTCTCGCTTCGTGTCGGCGCGTCACTTCTCGCCCACTTGAAATCCATCGGCCTTGCCGCCGCGCGGCTCCGTTGGCCCAATGACATCCTCTGCGGCCCGCGCAAACTTGCCGGCCTCATCATCGAACAACCCGCATCGGGCCAACTCATTGTGGGATTCGGAGTGAATGTCCTGAACGAGCCGTGGAATGATTCCCCCGAACTTCGCGAAACCGCCACGCGTTTGGCGGATTGGATTTCTCCCGTCCCCGATCTCGAAAATCTCACCACCGGCATCCTCGATGCCCTTGCGGACGCTCACCGCCAAATGCTCGCCACCGGCATGCGTGGCGCGATCGAGGAAC
>JBIPMC010000144.1:0-5410 GCA_044369345.1 Terrimicrobiaceae bacterium | reverse complement strand
CAATCGAAATCACAAGGCGCAGGTTGGCCTCAACCATCTCGGTCTTGGCCTTGAGCGCTCGCTTGTGCCAGAGCTTGAGCTCGTCGTGTTGAGATACGAGTTCCTCGGGAGAAAGCCAAAAGCGCTTCTGCATATCGCGGAGCTCGTCGTTGTGCTGCTTTTGGAGTTTCGCGTTAGAACTTTTCTTGGACTTTTGGAGTTCTTTCTGGAGATTGCCGACAGAGACGCGGTTCTCCTCCACCAGCACGACAAAATCCTCGATGACTTTTTGTTTGTAGTAAAACTTCGGATAAAGCAGCTGCAGATTCTTAAGCGCCTTGTCGAATTTTTTCCGTTTTTCGGAGTTCGGTCCGACTTTGGAGGCTTCTTGGTAGAGTTTAGAAACGGCCTCGGTCTGGCGCTTGAGCTGCTGGCAAAGGCGTGGGAGGGCCTTCATGTAGCTGTCGCGGCTCTCAATTTTCTTGTCGAGAATCACGCGATCGAAACGCTCGCGCTGATCGATGAGCTTTTGGCCGAGATCTGAATGGGCGCGGGCGACAGAGCCGAAGCGGTATAGAATTTCCTGAACCTTTAATTCGGCGTCCTCGATGCGTTTGGAAATTTCCACCTCCTGCTCACGGGTAAGGAGCGGCACTTGGCCCATCTGCTTGAGATACATGCGGACGGGGTCGTCTAGGATGTCGAGCTTGGTGTCGGACTTCTCTTCTTTTTCCTCTTTGTCTTCCTTTTCGTCCTTCTCATCCTCCTCGTCGGGTTTCGCGACTTCTTTCACGCGGTCGACATCGGAAGATTCGATGATGTCGATTTCGACGCTGCGGAGTTGGCTGATGATCGCGTCGAGGTGCTCAGGGTTGCTGACCCCCTCGGGCAAATGCTCGTCGAGATCCTCGAAAGTGATGTACCCCTGCTCTTTAGCGAGGCGGATTAGCTCGCGTACTTTTTCCTGAATAAGCTTCGGGATGTCTGCGGGCAATGGCTGAATGGTGTGAGCGGCAGCCGAGGATTTGCCTTTGGCATTGGATTTCGTCTCGGGAGTTGGCGCTGGCGCGCTTTTGGATTTTGGTGCCGACGAGGATTGGGTGGCGGCAGGTTTGTGGGAGACTGGATTTTTGCGGGAGTCTTTGGCGACTGGCTGCTTCGAGGGGGTGGCTGGCTTCTTAGCAGGAGTTGGCTTTTTGGCGACAGGAGCTTTTTTGGCGGGGGGAGTTTTCTTTGAAGCAGGCTGGGGAGCTGGGTTTGAAGCAGGCTTCTTAACTGGTTTTGGAAGAACTTTTTTCGCTGCTGGTTTTTTCGCCGGAGCAGCTTTTTTCGGGGCAGGAGCCTTTTTGGCAGGTTTCGTTTTGGAAATCGAGCGCGAGGAGCTCGTTGGAGAGGATTTGGATTTGGTTTTCAAGCGGCTGTCTGTTAAGTCCTTTACCCTTGGTCAAAAGGCTATCGAAGATCAGCCATTCGAATTTTCAGGTCAAGGATTTGTTTTTGAATTTTTTGGCGCTCCTCCATAGGGAGGCTGGAGTCGCCGATTCGGCTTTTAAGATCCTCGATGCGTTGTTCGAGCTGACGCCGTCGCATACCTTGAACGGTCGATTTCGCGCGTTGCAACGGGTCCTGCACCGCACGGAGCGTCCCGAGGGAAGACAGGAAGCGTTCCTCGGCGCCGGAAAGCTCAGCCATCAACGAGGCGTGCGGAGGGGCGTGATCGGGGAAGTCTGCGCTGGCGATTTTGTCAAGGAGTGCGGCTTGTGGCTCGAACTCGGCGAGCGGGGATTGGGTGCGGAGCCACTCACGCACATCGGTGCTGGCGAGCACGAGTTGGCCGAGCATTTTCATCCCCTCGGTGAGCGAGATCGCCTCCTCGAGCGCGGCTTGGGGAGGGGCTTCCGGGGAATCGCGCTCGATTTGGGGGGCTTTCATCACCCCGCGGATCGAGGCGGGCGAAACTCCGAGCCGAGTCGAAATGCGGCCGAGAAGGGCTTCGCGCAGCACGGCGTCCTGCACGAGCGCGAGCGGCGGTGCGAGGCGGCGGACGAGGCGGGATTTTCCGGCGGTGTCCTCGAGTTCGCCGGAGGCGATGGCCTCGGCGAGGTTGTGGTCGAAGTATTCCTTGGCGGATTCGACGAGGCGCAAAAACGCTTCCGGCCCTTGTTTGCGAATGAGAGAGTCGGGGTCCTCGCCGGTCGGCAGGGAGACGATTTTTACGGTGAGGCCCTGGGAAAGCAGCGCGGGCACCGATCGTTCGGCGGCTTTTTTTCCCGCCGCATCGGAGTCGAAACAAAGCAGGACCGTTTCGACATATCGCTTCAATAGTCGCGCTTGGTCGGTCGTGAAAGCTGTGCCTTGCGGGGCGATGACATGGCGCACGCCAGCCTCGAAGGCCGAGATCAAATCAATTTGGCCCTCGCAAACAATGGCGGCGTTTTTTTCGATCAGGTCGCGCTTGGTTTTTTCAAGGCCGTAGAGCACGCGGCCTTTCGTAAAAAGCGGTGTCTCGGGCGAGTTCACATATTTTGCAGCCTTCGGATCGGCCACGAGCGTGCGACCGCTGAAGGCGACGACCTCGCCATAATCGTTGTGGATTGGAAACATCACACGGTTGCGGAAGCGGCTGTAGAGCTGGGCGCCGGGGCGGTCATCCTTCGACGAGGCGAGGCCGCTTTTATCGATCTCCTCGGGGGAAAATTTCCGGTCGCGCAGGTGGTTCAGCAAGGCATCCCACGACTCCGGCGCGTAGCCGAGCTTCCACCCCTTTGCGATCTCCGAGTTCAGTCCGCGGGATTTCAGGTAGTCGCGCGCCGCCGCGCCGTCCTGAGATTTCAGGAGGTTTTGGTGAAACCACTGCGCCGCCTCGGCGTGGAGCGCGAGCAGGCGTTTGCGGAGGCCATGTTTTTTTTCGTCCTCTGGAGTCGAGGCCTCCTCGACCATCGGGATATTCGCGCGCTGGGCGAGACGCCGTACAGCGGTGGGAAAATCCACATGCTCGTAATCCATCACGAACCGCAACACGCCGCCGCCTGCGCCGCAGCCGAAGCAATGAAAACTCTGGCGCGAGGGGTTCACATGGAACGATGGGGACTTCTCCCTATGGAACGGGCAGAGGGCGCGGAAGCTCGTGCCAGCGCGCTTGAGCGGGAAGTAGGATCCAACCACATCGACGATGTCGTTGGCGTCCGCGACGCGCTGGATGCTTTCCTCCGAGATGAATCCCACGGGGCGGAAAATACCTTGCGGGTCTGCGGGGCGCGAGGGAGATTTCCACGGCATGGCTCGATGGATTTTGTTATTGGCGTTCTTTGTGGCGTCGTTCGGCACCCGCGCTGAGGAGGCGAAAATCACTGCTGGCTCGGTGGTGGTTCTTCCTGTGGAGGGAATGGTCAGCGAGGCCCAATTTTTCTTTTTGCGTCGCGCTTTGAAGGACTCCGAGTCGGCCGGCGCGGCGGCGATCATTCTCGATATGAACACCCCCGGCGGCGACCTAAAGGCCACCGAAAAAATTGTCCAAATGCTCAGCAAGAGCCCGATCCCCGCCTTCACTTATGTGGACACAAACGCAGGCTCGGCCGGGGCGCTGATTGCTCTCTCGACGAAAAAAGTTTTCATGGCGCCGATTAGTGCCATCGGAGCCGCCGCGCCGGTGGCTGGGTCGGGTCAGGAAATCCCCGAAACGATGAACGCCAAAATCGTTTCCTATTTTTCCGGCTACTTCCGGAGCGTGGCGCAGAAAAACGGCTACCACCCCGAATTGGTGGACGGCTTCATGAACCTCGACAAGGAAGTGAAAATCGGCGTCGAGGTCATCAACCCCAAAGGCGCGCTCCTCACGCTCAGCGCGCAGGAGGCCACACGAGAAATTGGCGGGAAGCCCCTTCTTGCAAGCGGCATTGCAGCGGACCTGCCCGCGCTGGCCGGGCTTTGCGGACTGGACGCCGCCCGGATCGTGCGCTTCGAGCCGTCGGGATTTGAGAATGTCGCCCAATGGATCACCACGCTCGCGCCGCTCTTTCTGCTCGGTGGGATCATCGGGGCCTATCTCGAATTCAAAGCCCCGGGCTTCGGCGTCGCTGGGGTGATCTCCGCAATCTGCTTCCTCCTTTTCTTCGGTGGCCACTATATCGCCGGTCTCACTGGGCTGGAAATGCCAGCGCTCTTTGTGCTCGGGATTCTTTGTATTCTCATCGAGCTGATTTTTTTTCCTGGGATTGTCGTCCTGTCGCTTGCCGGAGCCGCATTGGCAGTCACGGCGCTGTTTTTCGCCATGGCGGATTTTTACCCTGCCCAGCCGATTCAAATTTCCTTCGAGATATTCCGCATTCCCATGCTCAACCTCTTGATCGCATTTCTTTCGAGCGTCGTTTACATAGCTCTCATCGCCCGCTTTCTTCCGAATATACCCATGTTTAAAAGCCTCTTTCTCTCCTCAAAATCCAGCCCAGGGCCCTCCATCGCGCCGGTTGTCACCGAACTCGGCGCGGCCGCCAATCTGCGCGAAGGCGACACCGGCACCGCCATCTCGATCCTCCGCCCGAGTGGTCGCGCCAAAATCGGTGATGGAATCTTTGATGTGATGGCAAACGGCGAATTCCTTGAATCCGGAACGCCCGTTCGCGTGTTAGCCATTACCGGTCCGAATATCGTGGTCGGCCGAGCCTCCTGAGTTTACTCAAGGGAGCCACTCAAGCTTCGACCCGGAGGGCAAAAGCGAGGCGGCTCGGAGGATATCCCAGTTCGACAAGCGGAATCCGCCGAGGCTTTCGTAGCTGAACATTTCGGAGGGGGTTGAAGTACCGTGGAGGCCGAAGGGAAGGGGCGTGTTTTCGTTCGCTTTTGCAAGGTTGATCCATGCCACGCCAACCGGGTTGTTCGGGCCGGCGGGGAGGATTTCCTCATGCTCCAAAACTGCGGGAGCCTGGCGCGGCGTGGGGTTGGGATTCACATAAAACGGTCCGGTTTTTTCCTCACGCACTACTCGCGGTTCTCGGAGGGTGGCTAGTCGGGGACGGGGGATGGCATCGAGAATTTTCCATTCTCCACGGCCCCGGAGCCCCGGGCGGGAGCGGGAAAGCGGCATCACGGCGGCGAGCTTATCGTTGCGATAAATTTCAAGAACGGCGAGGTCGCGGATCACGGCTCGGCAAGCGGAGGAGTCTTTGTGCGGCTGGATGTCGCGGGCGGGGATGTTTTCGATTTCAAGCGGAGAGACATTCGGCACGCGGAAAACAGAGCCGGCGGGCGGGTTCGCGCCGAGTTTGGGGTTGAGTTTTCGAAGGAATTTTTCATCGCAGTGGAAACGCTCGGCGACGAATTCCCATGGCGAGCGGTAGGCGAGGAGCGGGGTGGAGAGAAGTTCTTCGTAGGTCAGACGAGGCGCGGCGGCGGGCTTGCCGTCGGGGGTGGCGAGGGTGGCTTTCGGCGGAGC
>JBIPMC010000143.1:0-5442 GCA_044369345.1 Terrimicrobiaceae bacterium | reverse complement strand
CCTCGAACCTGAGCCTCTGGATGAGGCAGGTTCTTTTGCGCCTTGTTTGGGCACTCCGCATATTCCAGAAAAAATGCCAGGGTGCTCAATACCCCCTCCCAGCGTGAGGGGTTTTTCAGGGCCGACTTGCTAGAGCCGTGTCGGCGAGATTTTGAAAACCGCCTTGGGCCTGACAAGCAGACCCTTCCAGGGCATTCCTTGGCGGGAAAGACTTGGGTTTACCCTGAAACGGATTTTTAAACAGGAGGACAGGGTGAAAAAGATTCACAGGAGTTGGTTCTGAAAGCAATGGATCGGACGAATCAATCCGAGCCGATTCGGAGCAAATTATTCCCCCTCTGTGTTCTTTGTGCCCTCTGTGGAATTCTGCTGGTTTCGGGTTTACTCGACCGGAGCCGCCGAGCTGGCGGGTTCGGCCACCGAAGCCTTGGCAGGCGCACTTCCTCCAAGGCGGACGATTTGGCCGGAGGCCATTCGGGCTGCCGGAGATTGCGGAAATTGTGTCACCACCATGTTGAAGCTGCGCAGAGCGTCCTCGCGCTGGAAACGGCGCAGGAGAATCTCTCCTTCCGAATACGCGGCAAAAGGCGCTGCGTAGCTTTTGGGATATAGCGTTACGACCTGCTGGTAGGTCGCAATGGCTGCGTCGGCTTTGCCAGCAGCGTCTTGATTTTGACCAACCCCAAGCAGGGCTCCGCCGGCGAGTTGGTGATCCGGGAATTTCTCGAGGAATCTCTGGAAAGCCGCCGAGGATTTTTCGTGATCACCCGCTTCGCGCTGAGCCGCAGCAAGGCGCAACAAGGCGTCGGCCGCCGACATCGAGCCAGGGTATTGATTCACGACCGCCTCGAACCCTGCGATGTCCGACGCGTTGGCCAGAAGTTTCTGGGCGGCGACCGCGCGTGCGCTCGAGAAGACAAACCACACTCCGGAACCAACCGCTGCAATGACAAGAAGAGCGGCTACACCGAGGATGGCGGATTTGTTTTTCTCCCAGAACAATTCCCACTTCAGCGTGGGGTCGTCGATCGGAGTCGGAGTCGGGGAAAGCAGAGTTTCAGAGTTGCTCATGGATCAATTTGAGACTTTGGCGCGGGCCTCCTCGGCGAAGACAGTGGAGAGGTAGCGCTCGCCGGTGGAGCAACCAATCGTGACGATCAACTTCCCGGCATTCTCGGGTCGTTTGGCGACTTCGATTGCCGCGTGGACATTCGCTCCGGTGCTGAGTCCACCGAGGATTCCCTCCTCCTTGGCGAGACGGCGGGCCATGGCGACGGCGTCTTCATTCGAGACCTTCACGCATTCGGTGATTTGATCGGCGCCAGCAGCGTTTTTCAAATGCAGGTTGCCGGGCACGAATCCCGCGCCGGTGCCTTGGATTTTGTGCGGGCCGGGCTTGAGCGGTTCTCCGGCGAGGGTTTGGGAAATGATGGGCGAGTCTTTCGGCTCCACCGCAATCGCGCGGAACGAAGGTTTGCGGGGAAGGAGGGTTTCGACAACACCGGTGATCGTTCCGCCAGTTCCCACGGCAGCCACAAGGATGTCGACCTTGCCGTCGGTGTCGGCCCAGATTTCCTCGGCGGTGGTTTTCGAATGGATTGCCGGATTGGCTGGGTTGTTGAATTGCTGGGGCATCCAGGCACCGGGAGTTTCCTGCAAGATTTGGTCGGCCCTCGCAATGGCGCCGCGCATTCCCTCGGCCCCAGGCGTGAGAACCAAATCCGCGCCGAGCAAGGCAAGCAGCGTGCGGCGCTCAAGGCTCATGGTATCAGGCATCGTCAGGATGACCTTGTAGCCTTTCGCGGCAGCGATGAACGCGAGGGCGATGCCGGTGTTTCCACTGGTGGGCTCGATGATGACGCCGCCGGGCTTGAGAATGCCGCGTTGCTCGGCATCCTCGATCATAGCCATGCCGATGCGATCCTTCACACTGCCTAGCGGGTTGAAAAACTCGCACTTGAGGGCGATGGTTGCCGGGAGTCCGGCGGTGACGCGGTTGAGTTTGACGAGCGGAGTGCGCCCAACTGTTTCGACGATGTTGTTGTAAATCTTGCCCATAGCTTTGTTAATTGAGATATTATCTTACACAGTCGGGCAAGGAGCAGTGAAGCCCGAAATCTTAGCCGGTCGTGCGCAGGCCGCTGGCAATGGCATTGATGCTGAGAAGCACGCGCGGGAGCAGACGGTCTTTCTGCGGAGATTTCGCGGCATTCGCAGCACGCCAGCGGGCGAGGAGATCAATTTGGTGGAGGTGCAGCGTCTTCAAACCCTCGCTGCGCAAGGCTAGGGTCTTTGTCATGCGCGGACGGCGCTCCTCCATCGAACCGCCGAAAACCTCGGCCATCATGGCGCGAGTGGAATCAAACTCCCCGAGGATGAGCGGGAGGATTGAGGCCTTCGCCGAGGAATTGGTCACAAGCCCGGCGTATTCCTGAATAATCTCGCGATCGGCGCTGGCGAGGTTCGTTTCGACATTGTTCAGCACATAATAAAGGAAGGCCGATTTGCGGAAGTTCGAGCGCAGGGACGCGAAGAGATCGGGCTTCTCATCTCGCAGACGACGCAGGGCTGAACCAACACCGAACCAACCGGGGAGATAGTGGCGGCTTTGATTCCAACTGAAAACCCACGGGATCGCGCGGAGGTCGGCGAGAGTGCGCTCGCCGGTCCGTCGGGCAGGACGCGAGCCGATGCGACTCGTCTCAAGGGCGTCGATCGGCGTCGCCTCGGAGTAGTATGCCATGAAATCGGGATGCAGGATGAGTGCGGTGTAACTTTCGCGGCTCGCAGCGGAGAGGAATTCGCAAATTCCGGCAACAATGCCATCAACGGCGGGCTTGGGTTTTCCCAAGGAAACTGCCGCCACGCCGGCTTGAAGCAATTCAAGATTGTGAACAGACGAACTGATCGTGCCGTATTTTTGCGAAATCGTTTCGCCCTGCTCGGTCATCCGCAGGTCGCCTTGCACGGAACCGGGCGGAAGGGCGTCGAGAAAGCGATGCGTCGGCCCCGCCCCGCGACTGATCGTGCCGCCGCGGCCGTGGAAGAACCGAATTTTGAAACCCGCCCTGCTCCCGGCTGCGGCGATAGCGTCCTGCGATTGGTGCAGGGCCCATTGGCTCGCAAAAATGCCGCAGTCCTTGTTGCTGTCGCTGTAGCCGATCATGACCTGCTGGTCAGGCAACTCTTTTGCGCTTCCCTGCTGGTGAAGGAGGCTCCGGCGCGTGACCGGATTCTCCAAAAACGCGCCGACGATTTCCGGCCCGCGCTCGAGGTCATCGAGTGTTTCGAAGAGGGGAACGACCGGCAATTCGCAGACCAAGCCGAAGGGTGTCCATTGCGCCAAGCCCGCCTCGCGCGCGAGCAGATAAACGGCGAGAAGATCGGAGAGCCGACGCGTCATGCTCACGATCAGCGCACCCAGCCCGTCGCGCCCGTATTTTTCGAGATGTTGGCGGAGCACGGAGTAGCAGCACAGAATGGCATCCGCTTGAGGACCAGCCGAGGCGCCACCGCCGAGAAATGGACGCGGCGAGCGGAGTTCGTTTTGGAGAAATTCAAGTCGGAGTTCTTCGTCCCATTCCGAGAAATTGGGTGAGGCCGCTCCGCTGGTGGCGAGGAGTTGGTCGATGGCGAGATCGTGGAAACGGCTGTTTTGCCGGATGTCGAGAACGGCGAGATGGAAACCAAAAGTGTCGAGCGTTCGCCTAACAGGCGACACTGCAGCATCAACCAAACGGCCTGCACCCATCGCACGCAACGAATCAGCCAATCGGGCAAGATGGGAATCGAGCTCGGCAGGAGTCCGGTAATGCGCACCGCCTTCAAGGATTTTCGCATCCTCGATTTCGCCAGTGGTCACGGGAAGTTTGGATTGAAGATGCAGAACGAACCGACGCCAGGGCTCATCCGAGTAGCTCACACGCAAGTTGGCATCGAGGGTTGGATTTTCCTGACTGAAGCGATCGAGTTCGCTCTGAAGATCGTTGGGGAAATCCTGGAAATTACTCGATAGGGGAAGCTTCGCAGCGAGGTCATCGAGTTGGCGGTGAAGTACGATCAAGGCGCTGAGACGAAGTTCTCGCAGGGTGGTATCGGTAACCCCTGCCGTGACGAGCGGGTGTCCATCGCGATCGCCGCCCACCCAGGTTCCAAAGCGGACTTTGGGCCAATCGATAGGATTGGCAATCAGGTCCGACTCAAGCCCAGCCTCGCACCAAGCGTGGCGAAAGCGGGAGTCCAGCCGCCCCAGCGCTGCGGGGAATACCTCGCGCAGCGTGTAGATCACGCCGCGCCGTTCTGTGGCGACATCGGGCTTTTCCAGAAGAATTTCTCCGGTGCGCCAAAGTCTCTCGAGCACAACCTTGAACTCCGTCCGCAAGGCCTCGCGCTGCGAAGGGGATAACATCGAATCCTCTCGGGCCAGAAGCAGTGTGTAGAGAGCGCGGTGTTGCTCTAGCACAGCAGCACGCTTCGCCTCGGTGGGGTGCGCGGTGAGAACCGGCTCGATGCGGATCGAGTGAAGCGCAGCTGAAATCCCCGCGCCGTCGATTCCGGCGACTGCGAGTTCATTTAACTGGCGCGGCCACAAGCCTGGCTCGGCGGCGCTCCCTTGGTCGATCTCGCGCAATCTACGCGTGGCCGCAGCGGCGTTTTCCTCGACCATGTTGAGAAGCTGGAAGGCCACGGAAGCCGCCTGCTCGAAACCCTCGCAGGACTCGGCTTGCTGTCCGCTCCAAGGCAGGCTGTCCGCCACGCGTGTCTCCCCCAACTCGCGCAAGACCTCCTCGAAACACCCGAGAAGATAATCGAGGTCGGCTGAGATTTTATCGAAACCCATTGAAATGTAGTCGGCCCTTTTCGATTCCATAGGCCATGGACTTATGCGGATTTGAAAAAAAATTCAACCGCTGGTAAACGGTTGCCCGAAAAACTCAGCGATCCGGTGTGCGAAACCCCAACATCAAGAGCGACGAGGCAGTAAAAATCGACTGGATTCCGTAGAGCTCGCCAATCACCCATGCGACATCGCGCGACCATTTCGAATTAATTATGGAATGCCGCCGAAGACGATCGCGAACACTCCCTTCAGGAGCAGCCAAATCCACGCGGGGTTCGACCTCACTCCTAATGAAGTCCCGATGCAGAATATCGCCTCGACAGCAAACACCGCCGAAAGAATGAGCGTGAGGTCGCGGTGTTTTTTCCGAAGAGCAGCTTAGAAAATACCGACAACGCCAGTGACCAAGAGCAAGGCTCCGAGCAATTGAACCCGAATCCAGCAGAATTAACCACAGAGCACGGAGAGCGCGGAGGGTAAATAGTCGGCCCTTAAAAACGACTCATCCCGTTTATGGTTAATGCGCTAGGCACGATTCTTGCTGTGTTGGATTGCAGGTAAAACCTGCCCATATCCACAAAAACCCTGCAATCCGCGACCAT
>JBIPMC010000142.1:0-5455 GCA_044369345.1 Terrimicrobiaceae bacterium | reverse complement strand
TCCTGGGTGGGGGGGGGGGCGTCGGGGGGGGGTTGGGGGGGGGGGGGTGGGGGGGGGGGGGGGGGGGCCCCCCCTTCGTTCTCTTTGATTTCGAGAAATTCGGTTTTGGCCGACTCGCCCGCTTTGATCGGGGCGACATTTTCGTCCTCACCGGCGGCATCTTTTCCGTAAACGGCGAGCCAACCGGGATCGGTGAGGATTTTGCCATCGGTCTTGAAGGCTTCCTGCTCGACACGGGTGATACGGGTGGTGACCTCGAATTTGGCAACCGGAAAAAACGCAGCCACGAAGCGTCGCGCCACCATGTCGTAGATTTTCAGCTCGAAGTCGTCGAGTTTGCTCGGCGAAACGCCGGTAGGGATGATCGCGAAGTGGTCTGTGACTTTGGCAGAGTTGAAAACACGGCGATTCAGGCCGATCCAGCCTTTCTCAAGGGCATGGCGGGCGTGGGCGGCTAGGTCTTGGATCTCGAGGCCGGATAGGATTTTTTTCACCTGAGCGAGGTTGTCGTCGGGGAGGTAGCGGGAGTCGGTTCGCGGGTAGGTGAGAACTTTGTGTTTCTCGTAAAGGGCCTGGGCGATCTGCAGCGTGCGCTTGGCGCTGAGGCCAAAGCGGGAGTTCGCCTCGCGTTGGAGGGTAGTGAGGTCGTAAAGTTGTGGTGCGATCTGGGTGGTGGGCTTTTTCTCCTCGGAGATCGTGCCGGGCTTGCCCGAGCATTTGGCAATGATCGCCTCGGCGTCCGCGCGGATCCAGAGGCGTTCGGCTTTGGCGTCCTCGTCGCCGTTTTTATTGAAGCATTCGCTGAACCAGCGCCCACGGTAGGCTCCGGCGATAACGGCGAAATCGGCGAAAACCTCGAAATATGGGCGGGGTTTGAAAGCGCGGATTTTCTCTTCGCGCTCGGCGAGAATGGCGAGGGTGGGGGTTTGAACGCGCCCGACGGGAGTGAGTTGGAAGCCGCCACCTTTGGAGTTGAAGGCGGTCATGGCGCGGGTGGCGTTAATACCCACCAGCCAATCGCTTTCACTGCGGCAAACAGCGGCGTCGGAGAGCGGAACCATCGATTCACCGGTGCGGAGGTGAGCGAAGCCGTCGCGGATCGCGTCGGGGGTCATGCTCTGGAGCCAGAGGCGGCGGGTCGGCTTTTTCGAGCCGACGAGTTTGACGATGTAGTGGAAAATGAGCTCACCCTCGCGGCCGGCGTCGCAGGCGTTCACGACCTCGGTGACATCGGCTCGCTTGAGGAGGCGCTTGAGGAGGTTTAGGCGGGTGACGGTTTTTTCTATCGGCTTGAGGTCGAAGTGGTCCGGAACAATCGGGAGGTTGGCAAAGCTCCACTTCCCGCGTTTTTTATCCATCTCGTTTGGTAGGCAAAGTTCGACAAGGTGGCCGATGGCGGAGGTGATGATGTGCGAGTCGTTTTCGAAGTAATCATCCTTGCTGGCGAACTTCCCGAGGGCTTTGGCGAGATCGCGGGCGACGGAGGGTTTTTCGGCTATGATCAGGGACTTGGACATGATTCGTGACGCTTGCAAAAAGCTAGGAGATACCGCGATTGGTGCCCCCGTTTTCAGGCAAGGGCGGCGAAACTAGTGCCATCCCCCTGGGTTGGCAACCCGGTTCTTGCACCCGTCAATCCGCGAGCCAGGGGAGATTTGGGGCGACCCAAGCCAGCCACGAGGAGAGCACGATCCACCCGAGAATGTTCATAAATAATCCCCCACGTGCCATTTCCTGAATCTTTACCCGGCCGCTGCCGAAGATGATGGCATTCGGCGGCGAGGAAATCGGCAGCATGAACCCGCAACTGCTCCCGAGCGCGACCGCCGCCGCGAGATCGATCGGTGGGAGGCCAAGCGCCACGGCGAGGGCCGTGACGATCGGCAGGAAGGTGACCGTCGTGGCGGAGTTGCTGGCGACCTCCGAAAGGCAAATAAGAGCAAGGATCAAAATGAAAATCGTGACGCTCGCTGGCAGGCGGTCGGCGGCAGCGAGAGCGTTGCCGAGCCAGTCCGCAACGCCGTTTTTTTGGATAGCCGCGGCTAGGCTGAGGCCGCCACCGATGAGGATCAGGATATCCCACGGGATTTTTTGGCAGTCCTTCCAGGACAGAATCGGCTCCGTGCTCCCGCGCCGAGCGGGAAGCATGAAAAGGGAAAGCCCGCCGGCCATGGCGATCGTGGCATCGCTCAACCACGGCAGGAAATCCTCCAAAAACCCCCGCGCCACCCAAAAGCTCGCCGTCAGAAAAAAAACGACCGCGACGGTTTTTTCCCTGCGGCTCATCGTTCCCAAATCCTCCTCCGCACGCTGGAGAATTTCGCGCCCGCCCGGTAAATCCTCCCCCGACATTCGCAGCGCCACGCGTGTCAGGAGAAACCACGCCGCCACTGCGAGCACCAGCGCCACGGGCATGGCTAGAATCATCCACCCGAGGAATCCGACTTTAATGTCGTAATTTTCCCGCAGAAATCCCGCCAGAATCGCGTTCGGGGGCGTTCCGACCAGCGTCGACATCCCGCCGATCGTAGCTCCGTAGCAAACTGCAAGAACCAGCGCCGGCGCAAACGCACGGTCGCCGTCCTGTTTGAACATTCCCAAAACCGACAACGCAATCGGCAGCATCATCACAGCCACGGCGGTGTTGCTCACCCACATCGACAGGAAAAACGAGGCCGCCAAAAACCCCCCGACAATCGCCCGGCGCCCCGTGCCGGCAACTCGAATGATCCGTAGCGCGATGCGGCTGTGCAGGTTTGAGGACTCCATCGCCAGTGCGATGAAAATCCCGCCGAGAAACAAATAGATCACGGAATTCGAAAACGGCGCAGCAGCCGCCTCCACTGTCGCGATCCCTGCAGCAGGAAACACCACCAGCGGCAAAAGCGCCGTGACAGGAAAGGGGAGGATTTCGGAAATCCAAAGCGCCGCCATCATCGCCCCCGCGCCCAGCGTATGCCAACCGGCCTGGGTGAGCCCCTCGGGCGCGGCGGTCGCCAGCGTGGCGACAAAAAATGACACACCCGCTGCAGCGAGCGTGCGCGATACGAGGAGTGCCGTGTTCATGTTTTGATACCCTTTTTACTTTGGAAATGATCGATCTCCGATGACACAATCCAAAACCATGTTTTTACCTCAGGAGACAATCCGCAAAAAACGCGACGGCCTCCCGGTCCCGCGTGAGGAAATCAGCCAATTCATCCGTGGCGTCGTGGACGGCACGGTCGGCGATAGCCAAATCGCTGCGTTTGCGATGGCCGCCCTGCTGAAAGGCATGTCGATCGACGAATGCGTCTCGCTCACTCTCGCCATGCGCGACTCCGGAGAGGTTTTGGATTGGCGCGACCTCCCTGGGCCGGTGGTGGACAAACACTCGACCGGAGGCGTGGGCGATCTCGTCTCGCTCGTGCTCGGCCCGCTCGTCGCGGCCTGTGGCGGCTTTGTGCCGATGATCTCCGGCCGCAGCCTCGGCCACACCGGCGGCACGCTCGACAAGCTCGAGTCGATCCCTGGCTACAATGTCACACCCGATCCCGAGGTTTTCAGAAAAGTCGTGCGCGACTGCGGCCTCGCGATCATCGGCCAGACCGCTGCCCTCGCTCCGGCGGACAAAAAAATCTACGCCGTGCGCGACATCACGGCGACCGTGGAGTCGATCGACCTCATCACCGCCTCGATCCTCTCCAAAAAACTCGCGGCCGGCCTGCAATTCCTCGTGATGGATGTGAAATTCGGAAATGGCGCTTTCATGTCCGACGTGGCCGCCGCCCAATTCCTCGCCAAGCGCCTCGTGGAAGTCGCCAACGGCGCGGGGATGCCGACCACCGCGCTTCTCACCGGCATGCATCAACCTCTCGCACGCAATGCTGGCAACGCCCTGGAAGTCCGCGAGGCGATCGAATTTCTCAAGGGTGGAAAAACCGACTCGCGCCTGCGCGAGGTGGTCTTCGCCCTCTCCGCCCAAATGCTCGCCGTGAGCGGGCTCGCGTCCTCGCCTGTCGACGCCCAAGCCAAACTCGAAGCCGCCCTCACCGGCGGACGCGCCGCCGAGGTTTTCGCCAAAATGGTCCGTGGGCTCGGAGGTCCCTCCGCCCTCCTGGAAAATCCCGACCAATTCCTCCCCTCGGCGCCGGTGGTTCTCGAGGTCAAATCCTCCGAGGCAGGTTTTGTCTCACGCATGGATACCCGCGACCTCGGTCTCGCTGTCGTTGCCCTTGGCGGCGGGCGCAGCCGTGTGGAGGACACAATCGACCACTCGGTCGGGATCATTTTCCAAGCCGCCCTCGGCGACAAAATCTCCACCGGCCAAACTCTCGCCATCGTCCACGCCGCCAATTCCTCGAGGGCCGAAGCCGCCGCAAAAGCCGTTCTCCGCCACATCCACCTAGCCCCGACGCCACCCGAATCCTCCCCCGTTATTTTGACAACCATTTCCTGAGCGCATGTCCAAACACCGAGCCATTCTCCTCGTTCTCGATTCCTTCGGCATTGGAGCCGCGCCCGATGCTGCGAATTTCGGTGATGAGGGTGCCGATACGCTCGGCCACATCGCCACCGCGTTCACAAAAAAGCCGCTTCATCTTCCGAATCTCCAGCGACTCGGCCTTGGCCATGCTTACCAACTTTTGCACGGGAAACTCCCTGCGGGCTGGAATGACGATCTTTCACTCATCGGTGCCTACGCCGCCGCGCGATCCATTAGCACAGGCAAGGACACGCCAAGCGGCCATTGGGAAATCGCAGGCGTGCCCGTGCGGTTCGACTGGAGCTATTTTCCTAAAAAGCCCGACTGTTTCCCGCAGCCCCTGCTCGACGAAATCTTTCGCCGATCTGGCATCAAAAGCTCCCTCGGCAACTGCCATGCCTCCGGCACCGAGATTTTGGATCGGCTCGGCGCGGAGCACATCCGCGCCGGCTTGCCGATTTTCTACACCTCCGCCGACAGCGTTTTCCAAATCGCCTGCCACGAGGAAGCCTTCGGCCTCGATCGCCTCTTCGAACTCTGCAAAACCGCCCGTGCGCTTCTGGATGAGAGTGATTTGAAAGTCGGTCGTGTGATCGCGCGTCCCTTCACTGGCCCGCGCGACGGCCCCTTTCAGCGCACAGGCAACCGCCACGACTACGCCGTACCGCCACCTGCTCACACTCTGCTTCAGCGTGTCTCCGAGGAGGGACGCGATGTCATTGGCGTTGGAAAAATCGCCGATATCTACGCGCACACCGGCGTCACCGAAGAAGTCCGCGCTTCGGGACATCCCGACCTGTGGAAGAAAACCCTTGCCGCGCTCGACCGCTGCGGCGACGGAGGGCTTCTGATGACCAACTTCGTTGATTTCGACGCTGTCTTCGGCCACCGCCGCGACGCGATCGGCTACGGCCAGGCGCTCGAGGAATTCGACGCCCGCCTGCCCGAGCTTCTGGGCAAACTGCGCGACGGTGACCTCCTTTGCCTCAC
>JBIPMC010000141.1:0-5457 GCA_044369345.1 Terrimicrobiaceae bacterium | reverse complement strand
GGCGGAAGCTCGTCGAGCGAGCGGCCAAGCACTTCGGGCGCGATCTCGTTCGCCAGCGCGATGTCCTCAAGCGTGACCTCGATATATTCGACCATCCGGCCCCGGACGATGTGCTGGCCCCTCGCCCGATGGTGCTGATGCAGGAGCGCGATGGAGTCGATGAGCGTGAGATATTTTTCATGGTCGCGCCGGCTGCGTGTGCGACCGCTGGAGAACGTGAGCGCGGGCGCGAATGGGTTCAGCACTTCGACGGGCGCAAGCAGGCGCTGCGCGTTCTTGAGCAACGTCAGCACCAGGCAGCGGTTCATCAACTCCTCGTCGATGTCGATGGCCGTCGACGTGATGAAGATCATCACCGGGCCTTCCAAGCGGTATTCCTGCGTCACCATGCGTCCGCTCTGCGGGTCCTTGCCCGTGCTGGCAATAGTCAACTCGCCCTCGCTTTGCAGCAGCTTCAACGCATAGCTCGCCTTCTCCGCGCCCGCTTCCTCGACCACGGCCAGGATCTTGTGTTTGAGGTTGGTTTCGCCCAGGTAGTAAAGGCTCTGCCCGGTCATCGCGGAGTATTTCACCCGGTCCTCTTCCGGGAAGAACGACAACACGGCATCCATCAAAGTTGTTTTTCCAGCGGCGGAAGCCGACTGGATGATGATGGCCAGCGGACGTTCCAACTTCCGCGAACGCCCGCCAGATAAGCCGCTAGCGTGTTGTTGTCCTCGCCGATGATCCCGGCCAGGTGGAACGCCCCGCGCAAGCGGGCGATCAAGTCCGGGCCGCGAAGCCATTGCAACGCGGCTTCGCGTTCCTCGGGAGTGAGTTCCACCGCTGCGGCCACGGCCTCGGCCGGTTTCATCATCCGAGCTTGCTCTGTTTCCACCGCCAGCAACACGCGCCCAAGGTCACGTTTGAGCAGATCGGATATGAGGCCGATTTCCTCGCCTCCCCGTTCCACGAACCGCCGACGCTCCGCGTCCCGCATCAAATCGATTTGATCCAAATGAAACCGGTCCCAGCCGGACGGGCACATCATCTGCACGCGCAACCCGATTTTCAAATGATCCGCGCCCAGTGTTTTTTCGAGGCCGGTCACGCGATATTCGCGGTTCTCGATCATGAGGAACCACGCTTCGCCGCGTTGCTCTAATGCCGGAACCGATGGCCCGGAAGCCTTGCCTTTCGGCTCCAATACAGGCGCGGCGGGTGCCGCTGCCTTTTCCTTTTTAGCCGTCTCCTCCTCTGAGCCGCTAACACAAGCAGCTAAAGAAGAGCCGAGGCCCGCGGGACGGGCCGAGACAGACTGTGCGACAGCACAGCCCGAAGGGCGATCCATCGGGGACGATGGAGCGTCAACATGCGCCGCGACGCATGAAGCTGGCTCGGCCTTTGAGTCCGCCACATCGGGAGCAGCACCTTTCCCCATCCACTGCGCCCCATTGACAAGCAACGCCAGCGACTTTCCGGCGGGAGTTACCTGCCTTGCATACTCGTTGGCATCCATTCCCCACGGGAACTTGATCCGCCACACTTCCACACCCAACGCTCGCAACCGCTCCGCGTCCCTGGCTGCCGCCCGTTCTCCGGCCTCGTCGGCATCGTAGGCCAGCTTCACGCGGCGGACGCCACGCAACGCCTCCGCCAGTTCCTCGGTAAATCCCTCCGTGCCGTAAAGCGTCGAGACGTTGGTGATCCCGTTCGCGCAAAAAGGCAGCGCATCCAACACCGCTTCGCAGAGGATGATTTCCTCGGAGGCGAACGCCTCCGGGTTGAACAGCCCGCGATGCGGGCCGGGTGGATAAAGATGATTGATCGTGCCCTTGCCGATTCTGCGGCCGTAAAAGCTCACGATCTTTCCGGCCTCGAACAAGGGCACAACAATGCAGCCGTTAAAATGCTCGTGCCCGCTCTCGCGCCACACGCCCAGTGCGGTGAGGCGGACGCGCAGCGTCTCGCCTTCCTTGCGGTTGCTGTCGGGCATCCGCAGCCCGAGCGACCGGTCGGCGAAGCCGATCCGGTATCGCTCAATCAAGCCGGGATCATCTAACCCCCGCGCAGCGAGGTAAGCCAGCGCAGGCGGCGATTGCTTCAACCGCTCGTGGTAATAGTCGGCCACTTGCGCCAGCAAGGCCGCGTCCTCCGCGCCCGCGTCCAGCGGGCAAGGCAGGACGGGCACCGTCGCGTTTTTCATCAGCGGGCGAACGCCGCCGCCCCGCCCTTGTCCAAAAGCTCAAACGCATGACGGAAGCTCACGCCGTCATGCGCCTGCACGAACTGGATTGCATTGCCCGCTTTCCCGCACGCCATGCAATGGAACAGCCCTTTTGCGGGCGACACGATGAAGTTGGCCGTCACCTTGTCGTCGTGGAACGGGCACAGCCCTTTCCAGTCCTACGCCCCGTGCTTGACCAGCTTGATTCCCCGGCTCGTCACCAAGGCAACCAAGTCGGTCGCCTTCTTCACCCGTCCAATATCGGCTTCTTCAATGCGCGGCATGGGGAACCTCCGTTTTCGGAAAGGGCGTCAAGAACGATCACTTTGAACGAGAGTGTTTAGTAAACTAGCGTTATGCAAGCCGATTTTACCAGCCAGCTTTATGATCCCTGCATGGCACAGCATTCTGACTCGGCGCGGGGCAAACGCCTTCGCGCATTTCGCCAGGCGGCAGGCCTCTTGCAAAGCGAGCTGGCTCGGCGTCCACCGTTCCAACATCGGCTTTTGGGAGAACAACGGCATCATTCCGCGTTCTGACCTACTCGCGCCTATGGCTGAAGCCCTTGGCGTGAGCGTCAACGACCTTCTCGGCAAAGCCAGCAAGCCCAAGCGCGCAGCCGCGCCAATGGGCCGCGCCCGCCTGGTCTTCGATCAGGTTTCCAAGCTGCCGCGCCGCCAGCAACAGCACATCATCCGCGTCGTCGAAGACCTCATCGCTGCCAAACGACTCAACGGCCACGCCAAAGCCGCCTGACGGCGGCTTGCCGCCGTCTTCGTGCCTGCTCCCGTGCGCCCCCTCGCTCCCATGGCGTTGAGTTACGCAAAGCCTCCGCGCGCGCGGTGGCGCGGGCTCGTGGCTTGCCACGGCCCAGGCTCTTCTTCGCGCGCGCCTGCTCACGCGGCCCGTCGAACCTGCGCCAGCCTTTCAGGGAACCAGCTTGCCAAGCCTCATCAACCTTGAGCGGATCGCCCCTTCCGTGCGCTGATGGGTTTGCGCCAGTTCGGCAATCGCCGAGCCACTCTCAAAATCGGCCACAAGGCTTGCGTCCTCTTCCGCATCCCAGGGCTTTCCAGCCGCTCCGGGCAAAACACGGCTTTTTTTCTGATCCGCCTTTTCCAACGCCTCAATGCCCGCAAGCAAGGCGCGGAGCACTTTCGCGGACTGATAACAACTTTCATCGGGCAGCATTTCGCCGGTTCCTCCTGGGCCTTCAGCAATTGGTTGCAGGAATTTGTTTCCGGCTTTGTTGTGCGTGTGTAGGAATTTGCGCCCATGCCGAAGAGTTTCAGCCTGTTTCTTGCCCTGCGCTATCTTAAGCCGAAGCGCACTTTTCTTTCGATTATCACGCTCATTTCGATCCTCGGCGTGACGCTTGGAATCATGGTTTTGATTTTGGTGATTTCTGTGATGACCGGGTTCGAGCAGGAGTTGCGGCGGAAGGTGATCGGCTTCGATCCCCATGTGGTTGTGACCAGCGGGGGAGTTCTTGAGGATTGGGAAACAACAGCCGCGAGCGTGAAAAACGACCCCGCTGTGATGGCGGCCGCGCCGTTTGTTCTCGGACCGGTGATCGCGCAATACCAAAACCGCCGCCTCGCACCGAAAATCCGTGGCGTTGATCCCGAGATGGAGCGTGGGGTTGTCGATATCACGCCATTCATTATCGAAGGCGAATATGATCTCGAGGGGAGCAAAACGATTGTCGGGTCCGAGCTCGCGCGCGAACTCGGTGTGACCGTTGGCGAAACCCTCACGATTTTCTCACCGGGCAATTTCAAGGAGATCCTGAACGAGATCGAGCGGTTGGAAAAAACCGGCGGCAAGCCGGAGGACATCGCCTCGCTCAAGCAACTGATCCTGCCAACAGAGCTCGAGGTAACTGGGATTTTCGAGAGCGGTCGCTATCTCTACGACAGCGAGTTTTTGATCGTTCCGCTTCACATCGGCCAAGAGCTCTACAATCTGGGCCCGGCCGCGCATGGCCTCGCGGTGAAAACTTGTGACCCCTACCTCGCCGACAAGGTCCGCAACGACCTGAACTCGCGCCTCGAGCCGCCCGCCTATGCGATGAGCTGGATGGATATGAATAAACAAATTTTCGACGCCATCCGCATGGAGCGGCAGGTCATGTTTTTTATTCTGATGTTTATTATTCTCGTCGCGGCTTTCGGGATCATGAATACGCTCATTACCGTGACCGTTCAAAAGACCCGCGAGATCGGAGTGATGAAGGCCCTCGGGGCACGAACGAACCAGATCGTGGGGGTTTTTCTCGCCCAGGGAATGGTCGTCGGAGTTTTTGGCACACTCATCGGTCTCGGCCTCGGCATCTCGCTCACCCAATACCGAAACGAGGTCAGTCATTTTCTTTCGCGCACACTCGGCGTGGAGGTTTTCCCGGCGTCGGTTTACCAGTTCAGCGAAATTCCCGCCGAGATCGTGGCCTCGGATGTCGCGATCATTTGCCTGAGCGCGTTTGTGATTTGCTCGGTGGCGGCGCTGATCCCGGCGTGGTTCGCTGCGCGACTCGACCCGGTGAAGGCTCTGCGCCACGAGTGAATTGACATTCCGCCGCGCGTTTCTTTTTATCCACGCATGACCGAACCCAACAACGACCCGCAAGATCCGATCATTCGCACGATTTTGGTTTCCGCCGCCTCTGCCGCCGTTCTTGGATTTGTCGCCGCTGTTCTTGTGGTGACGGCGATGATTTCGGCGAACTGGAATTTCATGCAGTGGATGGAGTAGTCGCTTCCCCTGGTCGGACTCCTGACCCTGCCGCGCAGTAGCAGCCCCCCAGCAGGATAATAAACCCCGCCATATAGACCCACATGAGGGTCAGCATGATCGCGCCAACTGGGCCGTAGATCGCGTTGTAGTTCACGAATTTCGTGACATACTCACCGAAGAGGGATTGCCCGAGTTGCAAGGCTACCGTGACGAGAAGCGAAGGCATCCTGACTTGGCGGAAGTAAATCCGGCTGCCGGGCGCGAGCATGTAGAGGGCCGAGAGCGCGTAAAACATGAGGCCGCCGCCGAGGAGGTATCGGCTGCCGGAAAAAACAAGCGCGAGCACCTCGAAGTGAATGCCAGGCACGAGTTGCTCAAGGAAGGAATCGAAGGCCTTCACGGCTCGTTCACCTGCTTGGAGAACTGCCGGAGCAAAAAGCCCGAATCCCATCGCGCTGGAAATGATAAGCATCATTCCGAGATTTTTGAGAGGCAGTTTCCACCAAGGCAGGAGCACG
>JBIPMC010000427.1:0-5471 GCA_044369345.1 Terrimicrobiaceae bacterium | reverse complement strand
ATTGAAAATCGCCGCTGTGCTCTCGAGACCCTTGCCGTAATTCGATTCGCAATCAGTCTGCATCGACACGAACGCGATCGACGCGGCGACCGCGTTGAGCACGAGAATGGGGACGAGCGTCAAGTACCGAAGACCCGACGTGCGTCGCTCGGCCTGTTCGTGCATCCATCCGTAGGCCTTGCACATTTCTTCCCATTTTCTGAGGAGGCGTTCTTCTTCGGCGTGCCACACTCGACGATCCGGGCACGCAGACATGTATTATTCCTGGATTTTTTTGAGCGCGTCTTCGAGTGCCCTGGGAATTTCATCGATGCATCGCTCGCGTTCCTCGGACGTCCATTCGCTCGCGAGCGCGTCGAGAGCCCGCGTCGCGCTCGATATCGCCGCGACGGTCCCCTTGGAGATTTCGAGATCGATGCCGATGACGTGTCGCACGACGGGAGCCAGCGTTCTCGCGACTCGCGCGTCGATGCGGTAGTGCGCGTATGCTCGACACGCGAGTTCCGGCGTCTTTTTCGAGGATATCAGACGGAGAATTTCCCTGGAATCGCCGCTGACGATCGGAAGAGGAATGTCGGCGACCTCGCAGATCGCGCGAATATCGGCGTTCAGAGCGTCGATGCGACGGAATTTCGCGTCGATGGGCGACATCAGGTGCTCGAACAGCCAGTACGCGCGTCTCGATTCCGCGAGAATCTCCGCGCACCGCGCCATGTCGGTGTGAAACCCGATTCGAATCGGGGGGCGGGCGTGATCGAATCGGGGACGCATCGTCGATTTGAAAAACGTTGACATTGTTTCTTCTAGAGATATAAAGCGGTGGATATCGTACGTGATCAATGAAGATCTCCCTCGTACACCCAGACGCCGTCATTCCTCGCAAGGCGCACGACGACGATGTCGGATACGACCTGACGCTGATTTCTCTTTCGAAGACATTTGATAACGGCGTCCAATTGTACGACACGGGCGTTCGCGTCGAGCCTCCCGAGGGGTATTACGTCGAGATCGTGCCGCGTTCATCGATATCCAAGTCGGCGTACATGCTCGCAAATTCCGTCGGCGTCATCGATCCCGGGTACCGCGGCAACCTGTTTGTCGCTCTTCGCAAGATGGACCCGTCCGCGCCAGACCTCGAGTTGCCGTGCAAGATCGCGCAGATGATCGTTCGGCGCGTCGAGGAGGTCCCACCGATTCGCGCGGTCTTCGACATGGACGAGAACACCGAGCGCGGCGCGGGAGGGTTCGGCTCGACCACGAACATGCAATAAAAGTCACAAAATTGAATTTTTTAAGTTTTTTTAATAATTAAGACTTCCAGCGCTTTCCACATTCAGAGCACGTCGCAAAGACGGTCATGGGCTCGTCGGCCGACCTGGTCTGCATCTGGTACCACACCACGCGCTTGCTCTTGCATCGCCCGCACTGCAGGATGCCCTCGGGCACCACGTCGTTGGACCGCAGCAATTCCTTGGCGGCGATTCTGTCGTAATACGGCTTCCACAATCCCGGATCCATTTCCTGCGGCGTCATGTGGAGGAGACGTTCGGGCGTCGTGTCCCCGGCCCGAACGCTCGCGACCAGTCCCGGATTCTTGGGATTCGAGAGGTTGAAGAGGAGGGACCGGAGTTTGTTCTTGTACAGCGCCGTGAAATCCGGGGATTCCCAGTAGAGGGGAATTTCCTTGGCCGTCGCGTCCTCGAGCATCTTGTTGTACAGGTGACGCTCGACTTCATCGGCAATGTCCGAGGGGAGGATCCTGCCGAGGCGGTCGCGGGCGAGATTGCGGGCGCTCATTGTTTTAGATACTTTACAGACGTTTGAAACTCCAACATGAGATGAAAGTCACGAAATTAGATTTTTAAAGTTTTTAAAAATATTTTTAAATATTTGAAAAAAATTTTTACACAAAGCGAGTTGTCAATTTCTCAATTTTCACAGAAAAACGCTTTTCCAGGGCAGTGATATTTTCGTTTGTATAGTCGATCAATTTTTCGATTTGTCCCACGACGTCGCTCCCGCTCGCGCGCTCCATCAGAAAATCGCCAAAGAGAATCTTCCCGACTTCGACGAACGCCTCGATGACTTGGCGCGTGGCGTCGTTGCGAATCGCCTTCTTCTCCCGCTGATGCAACTTTTGCTTCCAGTCTTTTTCGGTGATCGCGCCCACGAGATAGTACAGCCGGAGATCCGCGTTATCTTCCCTGCGATTGCGGTACGCCTGAATCGTGACGGCCTCGGTGTGCGTCAGGAGCCGGTGCGTGCGTCGCATGAATTGCTTGATATCGTGATGCTCCTTCTTGAAAACGGGATGCGTCTCCATGAGATAAATGGGCATCAACCCCGCGTTGCCACAGCCGCCATTATCTCCGGGGACGCGAGGAGCCACGCCCCCGTTCTGGCGACGCTGCCATTCGTAAAAGTGAGGATTGTGAACCACCGAGGTCTCGATCGCGCCCGTGCGCCAACTGAAGGCCGTGTGACACTGGGTGCACCACATCTGATCACAGCCGTCGATCTTCGTGATCATGGTCGCGCACGAGGGACATCCCTTGGTATCCTTGCGAAGGAGCGTCGCGGTGGCGACGTCGTCGGGTTTGCAGACGTGCTCGTCGTCCTCCTTGATCACGTGGCAATCTGGGCACACTCGCACGTTGCAGGTCCCGCACTTCCACGCGGTCGACAAAAATCCTCGGCACGCTTCTGCGGGGCATGCCTTGACGAATTGCCTGCGCTCGCTCGAAGAATCTCCGTTTCTCAGCCCCCGCCTGTACTCGTGCATCTCGATAACGCGGAGTTCGTTGTTCGCGCGCGTTTTTTGATTCGTCAGCGTCTCCAGTTCGATCTTGAGCGCCGCGATTCTCGCCGTCATTCCCGGAATTTCCCCGCGAAGATCCTGCGCCCGCTTCCAGTGTTCGACCATGAATTGCGACGCGGGAAGCATGGCGTACTCGCGCTCGAAGAGGACGCGCTCGCGGTGCGCGCGGTATTCGCGGCCGATGAACGCCTTGGTGAAGGTGAGGTCGAGAAACTCGCGGTTCCAGAGCGCGCGGCACGACATGCACGACGCGTCAGCGTTCGCCGAATCCAGGATGAACTTTTGGCAGCATTCGACGCACGCGGAGACGTGGCAGTAGGGGCACTGGATCTCCTTGCGCTTGGCCGCCGTGAAGGTCTCGCAGCAGATGGGGCACGACGACATTATTGTTGCTGCTGTTGTTTTTAGATGGTCGTAGAGAGACCTCACCGCATCTGACATGATACAAAAGTCACGAAATTTGAGAAGCGCGTGATTTTTGCATCATGTTCGGGCGTCGAAGGATGTCACATACATCAAACAAACAAACACGATGATCATCTGGACTCCCGACGCCCGCTCTCCTGAGTACACCCAGGCCGTCGTATGGCAGGGGTGCGTGATGAGGACCGACGATCTCCCGGATTTCGAGGCCTTCGTGATGAACCACATGGGCGCAAAGCATCCCCCGAAGAACGTCGGGTGCGTGATCAACCACGATCGACGACGCAATTATGATCCAGATTATGCTGATATCCACTGCGATCCAAATTATGATCCCGATTATGATAGCATCGACTACGTGTTCCTGGTGCACGACGAAGACGCGGCGAACAGGGAATTTTGCGTGAAGCGACTGAATTTCGGCATGCGATGGCTCGAAGACGTCATCATGAACGATCCAGACATGTACCCGCGTGATTTTCGTGCTGCATATCCCGTGATGTGGTAATTTATGTAACGGCATATGACGAAAGTGTCAGCGCTTTTCGAACTGCTTCCCAGTTGATATCGTACGCTTCGAGGCGATCGAGAGTTCGAGGGAGGTCTTCGATCGTCGAGACGACGATCATTGGAAATTCTTTATAGACGAGCGGAACTGTATCGTACGAATCGGCGACGTAAATTGGAATGCTTCGAAGAAGAAGAGATTCCCAGACGCGATGCACGTCGATACCGTTTCCTCTGGGACATATGATCCACCTGTATTCCGCCATCGTATCGAGATACTTCTCGAAAGACATTTTTGGACCATTCAATCGATCGACGAGACGATGTTCAAAGTCTTGAAGTTTCGCCCGCACGGGGTGCGTGTTCCCACACGGAGGAAGCAAAACCCTGTTTTTCTTAACCCGTATCTTCGACATGCATCTTGATATCACATACTGATCGCCAATGGGACGGTCGGGTTCGCTGAGTCCTATGGGCATGCCTCTCGTGATGGGAGATTCGTGGCGGCGATGCACGTTTGTCGATGCCCACTGAAGCACCATCGGATACGCGACGATTGCGTCCGTGCCGTGTTCGCTCGGGGACAGGTCGGAATTTCCCGTCACGAGCACGAATGGAACTCGAATGTTTTGCATATCGCGATCGACGAAATCGTCGAGGAGATCCGTTTTTACGAAGACGACGTTGGCGCGAGATGTTACCGTCGACGGATCGAACACGGCACTCTTGTCGAAATCGTAGAGATGTCGCGTTTCGTGAGGAAGATCGATTCTGTGATGCGCGAGGGTTTGCAGGAAATTGTAGCACACATATGATGGTAGACGTCTGTCGCGACGGTTCCATTTTAACAATGCGACGATGCAGGAGAGTATGAAGATGATGAGAATCGAAATCGCATACATACACGTATAAAAGAAATTAAGAATTCAGAATAGAAAATGACGGACTACGAGGCGTACGCGCTCGCGCATCCCGAGGAGGCCGCGAGGAGGTTGCCGGAAATCGTTCCGATCATCGCGGACCGCATGGTCGACGGGCGAAAGAGCGTCCGAGACGAGGCGACGAGGGCTCTGCTCGCGTGTTGTCAGGGCATATCGAACGGCGACATCCGTCCGTTTCTGCCGACGCTCGTCGCGTGCATCGAGGATCCCGCCCGCGTGCCAGAGTGCATCCGGGCCCTCGCGGCGACGACGTTCGCACAGACCGTCGACGCGTCGACGCTCGCCATCACGGTCCCGGTCCTCCTCCGAGGTCTTTCGGAGCGGTCGACGCCCGTTCGGCGTCAGTGCTGCGTCATCATCGATACGATGGCCAAGTTGGTCGAGCGGCCCGAGGAGGCGACGTCGTTCGTCGACGCCCTCATCGAGCGCGTCGAAAGGGTCGTCTCTGAAATCAGCAATCCCGAAGCGCGATCCGTCGCCGAGAAAACGCTGAAGACGCTTCGCGATCCGCGATTTCGATCGTCGGCGAGCGTGGGCGACGGGTCTCACGACGACGACGTCGGACGGGAATTGTGCGATTGCACGCCGAGTCTCGCGTACGGCGCCAAGATTCTCCTCAACACGGCCCGTCTTCGTCTCGTCAGGGGCTAGCGATTCGGATTGTGCGGTCCGAACGGCGTCGGGAAGTCGACGCTCATGCGAGCGATCGCCAACGGTCAGGTCGAGGGATTCCCGTCTCGAGACGCCGTTCGAGTCGAGTACGTGGAACACGACGTCGATTC
>JBIPMC010000436.1:0-5472 GCA_044369345.1 Terrimicrobiaceae bacterium | reverse complement strand
CGCTTAGCGAAATATAAAACTTCACCATCTCTGATTCAATCTCTTCGCAATAGTACATAATTAAGCCTTCTTTTCTTATTTATTCTATCCTCATTTGCACAAGTTATTTAATTCTCATTCCTTAGTATGTGCAATGTCTAGCTTGCAGTTATACATGCATAGAATTTTGGTAAATCTAGAGCAGTCGGCTACAACTGGTCTCAATGTATTGATTGAAATGAAGAATTATTTTGCTCTAGCTAATCTAGAACAGAATTATGATGTGCATAATCTAGATGACTTTAAACAACAATGGCGGAAAAATTATCGCGTTTGGGAAGCAAACCGAAGAGTATTTTTGTATCCTGAAACATATATTGAACCCGATCTGCGAGATAATAAATCTCCAATTTTCAAAGAATTAGAAGACGAACTTCTACAACAAAAAATTACTAAAGATTCAGCAGAAGCTGCTTACAAAAAGTACGTTTCCCAATTTGCAGAACTAGCACGATTAAGAATAGCAGGCAGCTATTACCATAGTGATTCAAACACCTACTATTTCTTCGGTTGTACTCAACAAGATCCCCCCCAGTACTATTACCGTAAATGGATCGATCGTAAAGTTTGGACTCCATGGGAAAAGATTGAGCTTGGAATAAATGCTCCCCAAGTATCAGCTATTATTCACCGTGGCAAGCTGTATTTGTTTTGGGTTGAAGCAAATATCAAAGAAGAAAATAGAGTTATAAATGGCTCCTCTTTTTTTGGTAAATATATTTATGATATTACTATTAGTTATTCATTCCTAAATGAAAATAACCAGTGGATATCATCCAATAAATTAAGTACTTGGTTTTCTCTGCCACCTCAGCGTAATGATGTCGATATTATTGATAATTTTATGTCTGATATTGGCAAGGAAAAAATTGTAGAATTGCGCAGTTTATATGAGTACGAGGCTAACCGTCTTGCTGCTTATGAGGAAAACACCTCGGAACTGTACAAAGCTCAAAGAAATGCAGTAGATTCTGCTCTTAGACAACTTGCTGATGTTCAGAAGGAAGAATATAAGGAGGCATCTGAGAAATTAAAGGAATTTGAAAAGAGTCGAAAAGATTATAATACTAGTCGAAAAACTTTTCTTAAGTGCTATCCTTCCCTAATTAATAATTCTATATTATTAGAGTATGTATTTGAAGACTTTGGTAGTGTCTCTAAAGACTACAGGGGAATTAATGTTCCCATTAATAGTGAAGGAATCAACAGGTGTTTATACGTTTCTAAACTAGATTTGTTTCAAAATAAATTAAAATCTGATAATCTACATAATAACTCTGCAAAACAATTTCTTAAAATCGAGTTCAAGCAGATCCCTTTTAGGGCTAGGATTGCTATTGATATACTTGAGGATTGGACTGAGGGCAGTGCTGATTTGAGTTTATATGGATCGGGGAAAACTGCTATTACTGAAGACTTTGATGCTCATGTCTTTGATCCAGATATTAATATTGTTCATGGAAGCTTTGGAACGAGTTTCATACTTACCTGTGGAAGTCAGGATTATTTAATCTCGGATACAATAATAACGGAACAGGATATTGAATTTTATAACTCTGTTGGAGATCCAGATCATAAACGAACAACAACCCGTTTAAGCACATCAAAAGCAGATGATTTAGGAGAAATTTTGTTCAATGATGGACTGCAAGTATTTCTTTCTCTTGAAACACAAAACCTAACTGAAAGCCCCATCGGCATTCAGTTTATAAATCCATCTGAACTTCTCGGTCCTATTGATAATACTGCCCACCTTGTTTTTAGTGGAGCTTACGGAGAATATTACAAAGAGCTATTCTTCCACATTCCATTTTTAATTGCCAACCACTTAAATGCTAACCAAAAATTCAAAGAAGCAAAATGGTGGTATGAACGCATCTTTGACCCTACTTCTAGCGAGCCACCTAACCTACAGCATCCAAACGATCGCAACTGGCGTTATATTGAATTTCGCGGTTTAGGTATTAAGAAGATGAAGGAAATCTTTACTAATCCAGCAGCGATCGCAACATATAAAGACGATCCCTTCAATCCTCATGCGATCGCCCGTCTGCGCTTCAGTGCCTATCAAAAAGCGATCGTTATGAAATATATCGACAACCTAATTGATTGGGGCGATTATCTTTTTGCTCAAGATTCAATTGAATCGATTAACGAAGCCACCATGCTTTATATATTGGCTTCCGATATCTTAGGCAAACGATCCGCCAAATTGGGTAAATGCGAGACTGTTGCCGATCGACTACTGACTTACTCAGACATTGGACCTAAAATAGATCGAAGCTCTGAGTTCCTAATCTTCTTGGAAAACTTTACCCAAAGCAGTACTGTCGAAGTAAATACCTCAAGAGTTCAAGCCGCGATCGCTGCAAATTCTGGGCTTTCTGCTAGGTCTCTATCCCCTGCATCAACCTCAGACACTGGAGCGGCAACGAGTACAACTTCTTACAGATCTTCAACTTTAGTGAGTGACGCAATAGACTCTACTCCAATTTCCAGATATCAGGTTTCTGCTTATCCGTCTGTAAAACAGGCTCTCACAGACATTCGTAATAATCCGAATTTTTTTGAAAAACCAACCTCTGCTACAACTGCTCCTAATTCGCAATTGCATTACCCAACCCTACTTGTCTTTTGTGTGCCACCCAATGATGCCTTACTCAAATATTGGGATCGTGTTGAAGATCGCCTCTTCAAGATTCGCAACTGTATGAACATCAGTGGTGTACGCCGTCAGTTAGCGCTGTTTCAGCCTCGCATCGATCCAGCATTACTGGTGCGGGCAAAAGCAGCAGGCTTAAGTCTAGAAGATATTCTAGTTATGCTGAATGCCCCTCTGCCTCCTTATCGCTTTAGCCTCCTGATTGAAAAAGCTAAACAGTATACCCAAACAGTCCAGACCTTTGGCTCGGCTCTGTTGAGTGCATTAGAGAAAAAAGATGTAGAAGAACTCACGCTACTGCGATCTGTCCACGAACGCAACATCCTAGAATTGACCAAAAAGATCAAGGAACAGCAGATCGAGGAATCACAGTCTCAGTATCAGGCGATTATTGAAACTAAAACCAATGTTCAAAATCGCATCGATTACTATCAGGGATTAATTGAAGGAGGGTTAACTGATTGGGAAGTTACTCAGCAAATATCTAAGCATATTGGAATTGGTCTTCGCTCAGCAGAAGGCATCCTACATCTTTCTGAAGCGGTTGCAGCCTTACTTCCTGATGTAGGTAGCCCCTTCGCTATGAAGTATGGAGGTACACAGTTAAGTGGAAGTTGGGAAGGTTGGGCTAGTTGGTCGCAGACAATGGCATCTATCGCCAACGAAATATCTTCCTCCGCAGGCTTAGAAGCCACTTTTCAACGTCGAGAGCAGGAGTGGGAGAATCAACTTAAACTATCCAACCAAGAACTTGTACAGGTTGAACAACAGCTATTGGCAGCCGAAATTCGCCAACTCATTGCAGAGAAAGATCTGGAAATTCATAAGAAAAACATGGAACAAGCAGGTGAAGTCCATGATTTCTATAAAAAAGATAAATTTACCAGTTTAGGACTTTACAACTACCTCTCGACAACTCTCAATCGCCTATATCGCGAAGCATACAATGTCGCCTACGATATGGCAAAAATAGCCGAACGCACTTATGAATTTGAGCGAGACGACTCAACTATTTTCATTGCTGGCGATAACTGGCAGAGCGATCGCGCAGGTCTACTAGCTGGGGAACGGCTAATCCTGCAACTGCAACGCTTGGAAAAAGCCTACCTTGAAAACCATATTCGCGATAACGAAATTACTCAATCTTTCTCACTCGCTTTGCTACAGCCATCAGAATTGATTGAGTTTCGACAAAAAGGGAGTTGTGAATTTCAGATTCCAGAAATAGCATTCGACCTGTTTTATCCCGGACAATATAAGCGTCTGATTAAATCAGTGCGGATTACAATTCCCTGCGTGACTGGGCCATATACCAATGTCGGTGCCAAATTAACACTCACAAAAGGGGAGTTCAGAAAGGAAGCTAGCTTAGATACGCCTTTAGAAGAAAGGTTATTTGGCAAAAATACTTCCATCTCAACCAGTTCAGCCAATAATGATGCAGGTCTTTTTGAACTCAACATCCGCGACGAGCGCTATCTACCCTTTGAAGGTGCTGGAGCAGTTAGCACATGGAAACTTGAATTACTCTCTAAATTTCGTCAATTTGATTACAACACTATCTCAGATGTTATTATCCATCTTAGCTATACTGCTAAGGATGATGGAGCATTCCGAGCTAAGGTCGGAGAGCAGATCGATTCAGAACTAAGCGATGCTGCTGCTAGCGGACTCCAGCGTTTAATTAGCCTCAAGCATGAATTCCCAAGTGCTTTTCATCAACTACTGCATCCATCAGGAAAGACTCAGAGCACTGAATTTGAACTAACCAAGCAGTACTTTCCCTATTTTCTAGCTGATAAGACTTTGCGCCTAGTTTCTCCAGTGACGATATACCTTAAACCTAAAGGCAAAGACCCTGTATCAACAACTAGTCTAACTTTCATAGTTAGCGATACAAAAGTAAAAGTGGAAGTGGGTAGCTGGAAAGCCTTTCCTGAAGACCCAGAGGATAAATCAGAAAAACTACAGAAAGCAGATATTTCTCTCTCAGGCGATCCGATCAAAAAATGGACAATTGATGCTGGAACTAACGGATTAGACAAAGAAAAACTAGACGATATTTTGATTCTCTTGAAGTACACAGCTTGCCCTAAAACAAACTAGAATTAATCAATCAGGAGAGAGGTATATGTAATGCTTATAGAACTTGTTGCAATGTAAGCATTACATACCAATGAATGCCATTAATCTGCAATAGCTTTACAGTACAAGATGGCTTTTTGTCTGAACCTAACTACCATAGAAAACATCAAGCGTGGGAAAGGCAGCCTGCGATCGTAGAAAATCCCACAAATAAATTGCAAAGCCAATATCTCCTGTCCATAGGGAATAACGCATTTGTCCATAAGGGATGCCGATATTATCTTTACCTCAAGATAATATCACAAGTAATTTAGAGGGTACTTGTGAAGATTGAGAGATCTCTAGGCAAGGATTAGAATCCTTTTTTTTCGTTTCATTGTAGGCAGCACCGCAGAAGAATTCCTCTAATCTAACCGTTCAGATGCCTTCAAAAAAGCACGTTTCGCCGCAATCTTATTCTTACGATTGGTATAACGCCTAAAACTTCTAACATCCCGATGTCGAGTCAACTCCATCGCCAAAGATGGATCTAACTCATACTTCACAATCAAATTTGTCGCAAGGAATGAAAAATAAATAACTTATGCATTTTGAGGAATGGCTCTATAGTTCCATTTAGGAAGATATTCATCAAAAACAATAGGTAGATTTTCTTTGAAACCATCCATAACCTTTCTACCCTTGTC
>JBIPMC010000140.1:0-5476 GCA_044369345.1 Terrimicrobiaceae bacterium | reverse complement strand
CATTTTTCTTCAAATCCTCAAGAAAGGCAAGGGATGCATGCTCCGCCTGATCGCGCTTGGAGGGATCAGTGACCGCCTGCATCACAAAAATCCCCTCGGTCTGCAGGGAAAACATTCCACCGCCAGCTTGGTGGGCGATTTCCTTGCGCTCGCGGAGCTCGCGATTCAAGCGCGAACTCGCCCCCGAGCCGAGGATTTCGCCGAGGATTTCCAATGCCGGCGTGTCGGGGTGCGTCACACCGGGAATGCGCCACGAGAGAGAGAGGCGCGAAAGCTCAGTAGGGAACTCCTCGTGAATTTCGCGGCGACCGAGTTGCGGTGGCTCCGTGGCGATATAGACAGGCTCAAGAGCACAGCGCGGCGCGGTTTTAAAAAGTTCGCCCAATTCCTCTCGGATTTTTTTCGCATCGACATCGCCAACGACAACGAAGGTCAGGTTGTTCGGGACATACCGCATCTTGTAGTAGCGAAGCACATCGTCGCGAGTGAGTTTGTTGTAGACATCGAGATATCCGATCACCGGATGACGGAAAGGGCTTTCGGTAAAAACCGTCCGCAACATGAGTTCAGAAGACTGCCGACCGGGATCATCAAAACCCATGGCGAATTCGCGGCGAATGACCTCCTGCTCCTTCACATATTCCTGCTCCGGCAGCGTGGCATTTTGCATCACATCAGCGAGGATTTCGACTGCGGCTGAGGCACCCTTGGAGGGAATATCAATCCAATACACCGTGCGGTCGAAGGAGGTGTAGGCATTGATGTAGCCGCCGAGATTTTGAATCTGGTTAGCGATCGCACCGGGCGGACGCTTTTCCGTCCCCTTGAAAAGCATGTGCTCTAGGATGTGGGACATCCCCGCCCCCATCCAGTCGCCTTCATGAATACTCCCAGTTCCACACCAGGCTTGAACGCTTGACACCGGCGCACTGCGATCCTCCTCGACGATCAAGGTGAGGCCGTTGTCGTAGGTGAAAACCTCGGCGCGGGATTCTGGGAGTGCGGGAACTTTGGAAGATACGGCTGGTGCTTGGTATGTCATGAGACTGGTCAGGGCGGCGGCAATCAATGTGGTTCGAAAAATCATAATCCGGTAAAGACCGCCCGGGCGGCCCCGGCATTCAATGACTCTCCTTCGGGGCGGAAGGGCGCGACAAAAACCTCGGTGAAATTAAAGACTTCACGGAAGCTCTCAAGGGTATCCTCGTCGGTTTTTCCGAAAACCCCCGCGTTGACGAGATTAAAAACAATATGGCCGACATCCTCACTGCATTTCAGGCCCCAGTAGTTGAGAACCATGAGGGACATCGGGCCGAATTCATTGATCGCGTGGAGGCGAAACCCGTCTAGCAATTCCTCGGCCCCGACATGCGAGCCGGGGTCCTTACGGCTTTTCTTGCGGCGTTTCATCGTGGCTTCGAGCGAATCACGCAGAAACGCGTAAGCCTCCTGATGGTAGCGCTTGTCCTGACGACAGATTTTTTCGACGGCTTCCTGGAATCCTGTTTGTTGCATCACTGATTTTGACCGATAGCCAACGGCACGGGCTGCATTCCACGGGTTTCCCTCCAATGTTTCACTCCCAGCCCAAGGACCAGAAGAACGAGGAAACCCGCCACCACAGCCTGTTCGCGACGAGTCAGGTCGAACATGCTGCACAAGATAAATTGAATCCGCGTGGGTGCAAGGCGCGTTGCGGGGAAAAATTCAGCACGGGCGGGTAATCAATTTGCCCCGCGAAGGAAAGCTGCCATTCGCTTCGGGTCGCCATCGGTATCGCGGACTTCGGCAAGAAAATCCGGCAAAGAGACTTTGTATCTCGCAAGAAACGCCCTGTCGCCACCACATCCATACATGATCTCCGGGCACAGGCATCCGGAGAGAAAACACTGAGCCTTGCGAATGATTCTGGGCAACCAGGCGATGCCGTCGAACTCCTCGGTTTTCAAAGGCAGTTCGCACTCGTCCACGGTGCGTGGAGCGAGAGCTCCTTTCATCACATCGTGGAAATAGCCGGCTCGGATGTGGCAGAGGGTGAGGAAGGTTGTCAAATCCGGATCGCCATAGCGTGAAAGGTCGTCCACACAATCGAAAAGGAACTGAGCGCTGATGCCGATGGTTTTCAAAAAATCGAGCGCGTCAGGGTTTGCGATGCCTGTGGGAGAACGAGACCCGGCCTCGTAGGCGGCGCGGGCTTCTTGGTGGATCCGGGTGAGGTTTTGGATTGTGGTCATGAGTCGCTGGAAGTAGAGACGCCCTGCTCGAGGAACCGCACACGGCGGTCGGCGCGTGGCAACAGAATGATCACGGTAAGGCCACGGCCCGGGGCGCTCTCGAGAATAACCTCGCCGCCGTGCGCGCGAACAATGCGGCGAACAATCAGGAGACCGAGGCCGTTGCCATCAGACTTCGTTGTGAAGTAGGGCTCGAAGATTCGCGTGATGTTTTCGGGAGCGATGCCTCCGCCTGTGTCGGCGAAAATGATCTTCACATTCTCGGCATCCTGCGAGGTTTCGACATGCAGGATACCGCCGGATTTCATGGCCTGAAATGCATTACGACAAATGTTGTAAAACGCCTGCTTGATTTGGTCGCTGTCGAGTTGCAGCAGCGGCAAACCGTGGCCCAGACGCTTCTCAAGGAGAATATCCCGGTCCTGAATCTCCGGGGCGAGAAATTGCAGTGCTTGGTTTAAAACCTCGTTGATTTCGGCAGGCTGAAGCTGGAGCGCCTGCGGGCGGATGGCCCGCAGGAATTGGGTGATGATGTTGTCGAGCCTCGCTACCTCGCTCCGTGCGACATTCACCGATTCCTCGAGCGAGGCACGCACCTTTGGCGGAACCTTGCGCAAATTCCGCTGCATGAGCTGCAGGTGGATGTTGAGGGAGTTGAGGGGATTTCCAATCTCATGGGCCACTCCTGCGGCGAGCATGTTCAGCGCGGAGAAACGCTCGACCTCTATGGTCTCTTCCGTTTCCCGGCGGGATTCGGTGATGTCACGCAGGATGATCGCGAGGCCGACGGCTTCGCGACTCCCAACATTTTTTTCATCGGACATCAATGGCACCGCGTAGAAATTCAGAATTCTATTTTCGGGATAGAAAACCTCCAGATCGCGGCTCACCGACCCGCTGCCGGTGCCGCCCATCGCGCCCCAATCGATCCCGCGCACGACTTCCGCCAACGGCTTGCCGATGCTGGCGTCGGACTCAATCCCGAAAAATCCACACGCCGCGCGGTTGAGATAAAGAATTCGACCTTCGGGATTCGTCACAATGACGCCCTCGAGGATGGCGTTGAAGATGGTTTCGAGGAACCCCTTCTCGCGCGCGATTTCGACAAGGTAATTCTGCACCTCTCCAGGCTGTACCAGCGGAAGGCGCTCAATAAGTTTGTCGAGAAAACCCCGCTTCATGACTGGCTTTTTCTCCACTGAACCGCCTGCTCGCGAATGCCGAACCTCACAAACCCCCGCGCGCCGGGGCGTCCATTCCCGGAACTCCCCCACCCTCCGAAGGGAAGCGTGGACGGGGAAAAAGTCGTGGGAAGGTTTTGGTAGAGATTGCCGACCGAAAATCCCGCACCTAGTCGTTTGAAATAAACAGTGTCGTTTGTGAAAATGCTCGCAGTGAGCCCATACTTCCAAGCTTCATGGCGTGCCACGGCTTCGTCATCGTTGGAAAACATCTCGACCACCAGCACGGGCGCGAATGTTTCGTCCGTGGCAAGTGGCAAACGGTCGAGCGCCGACGGGTCGGAGACAACCGTAATCGCAGGAAGAACCCAATAGCCGTGCTGGTCGCGGGAATTTTTCTCCAGAACGCCTCCTGGTAAAATCCATTCACCGACATCCAGCGAAACGAGTCTTTCATAACGCTCCCTGGCTCCGAAACTGATCAAGGGGCCGAGCATCGTGCTTTCCTCCAAAACATCGCCCGGGCTGTAACGGGCCACCGAGGCCAGAAGTTTTTCAAGAAATGCGGCAGCGATTTTTTTATGAACCAACACGCGTGAGGTCGCGTTGCATCGCTGGCCAGCCGTGAGGCACATGCCGTCAGCCACAGCCTCGGCTGCCAAATCGAGATCGGCATTAGCGCAAATGATCGCTGAGTTTTTCCCGCCAAGTTCTAGCGAGAGGCACTTCGAATAATCCCGCGCGAGCATCTCCGACAATGCACGCCCCACGGGCAACGAACCAGTGAAGCACACGGCCCGAACTGCGGGGTGCGAGCAAAGCGACTTGCCCACCTCGCCCCAACCCGGGACGATCTCAAAAACTCCGGGGGGCAATCCGACTTGCATTGCCTGTGCGTAGGCGAGGCCGGTATTCACGGCCAACGGCGAGGGTTTGAAAAGCACGGTATTCCCCGCAAGCAAATAGGCCACCGTCGCGCCATGGCCGAGGTGAATAGGAAAATTGTAGGGCGCGATGACCGCCGCTGGCCCAAGAGGATGCCGGCGCACTAAGGCGGGATGCGGGCCGTCCTCCACAATCGAGTCGCGCAAATGCTTCTCGCCGTCTGCAAAGGTCAGTTCGAACTTCGCAATCACCGCCGCCATTTCGAGCTTCGCCTCGCGAAGCGGCTTGCCCGTCTCCCGCGAAATCAAGACTGCGAGTTGGGCAGAGCGATCCTGCAGCGCGACACGGCATTTTTCGAGGCAGGCCCGCCGTTCATCCAGCGAAAGAGCAGACCAGCAAAGAAAAGCCCCTCGTGATTTTTCGACGGCCGCCTCAACAGGCCCGGAATGCGTTTCCGGAAAAACAAAAGACAAATCCCCTGGGGAGGAGTTATGCCATAAAGCAGGATCTGCGCTCATGCAGAAATTTTCACCCCGCCCTGTCCAAAGCTCAATGTCATTCCGTGGGTCGAAGAGGAAGAAATGCGCGATACTGGGTTCGAACCAGTGACTTCTTGCGTGTGAAGCAAGCGCTCTACCACTGAGCTAATCGCGCTGTAACAACTGAATCTTCGACTAAAGCAAATGGACACCCCTTGGGCAACTCCGAAGGTGGACATGCCTTAGCGTATACAGATCAATCGAGTTTGGACGGCTTCAAGGGGAAGCTTGGTGATGGCGCACAGAGCACGCCGATAGCAATCCATTTGCGATGCATAGCGGAGTTCAATGTCTGACTGCGAAGCTTGGTCGGTTTTGAAGTCAAAAATTGTCGCCGTGGCAGGTCGCCCATCGGAATCAAGGTTCACAACGACCCGATCGAAGACTCCGCTAAACCAAGCTCCATCTAAACAAACATCGAATGCTTGCTCGCGCCAAAGACGACATGGAGAGGTAGGCTTGGAAAATACTTCCCTAGCCTGCGCGCGATCGAAGAATCCCATTAGAAGGCTTTGAGCTCCGTGCGAAAGATCGGCAAAAGCGGGTAACAGTGGACTCATCCATTCTAACTTTGCCAGCGCGGAATGGATCTCCGTGCCGAGTTCAGCGGCATCAATCCTGTCGCCAGAGAAAGTCG
>JBIPMC010000139.1:0-5489 GCA_044369345.1 Terrimicrobiaceae bacterium | reverse complement strand
TCGGATCAACCCGATACAACCCAGAGGATCACAGTGGGTTTCTAGCGCGGGAGTGTGTGCGATGGCAAACATCCTGTTCCCGTCGAGGGATTGTCTGAGCATCTCCTGATAGCGCTCCTCAAAAATCTTCAGAGGCATCATGGCACCGGGAAAAAGGCTCGCCCACGGCAAGATCATTAATCCGGCTTGATCGGGGTATTGCAGCGTCTTGTGCATCTCCATAGAAGAGTTAACGAGCGGCAGAGGTTTTCGGGCGCAGAATCCTTCGCTAAAAAATCGTCGGCTCGCCTTCCTTCAGGATGCGAATGCTGTCGAGGACATTCTTTGCCGCGCCATGGCGTATGAGTCGTTCGGGCGGCTCATGGAGAGGTTCGTAGCTGAGGCGGAAGGTGCCATAGTGCATCGGCACAAGGGTGCGGGCTTTGAGTTGGAGGAAGGCATCTATCGCCTGCTCGGGGTTCATGTGAACATCGCGTTTCGTCGGAGCCTCGTAGGCGCCGATGGGAAGAAGGGCGATCTCCACGGGCAACCGTTCGCCAATTTCCGTGAAACCCTCAAACCACGCGCTGTCACCGCAATGAAAAACTGTCCGACCCGCGTATTCGAGATGGAATCCACCAAAACCACGGTGGCTGTCGTGAAGCACCCGCGCACCCCAATGCCTCGCCGGGGTGAGAGTCACTTTCAGGTCGCCGATTTGGAAACACTCCCACTGCTTGAGTTCCCGCACCTGATTAAAACCCAGCCCCTGGACCAATCCGCCCACATGCTCGGGCACGACAATGGCCTGATCGCTTGCCACGGCGCGGAGGGTTTTTCGGTCGAGATGGTCGAAATGGGCATGAGTTACCAGCACGAGGTCGATCGCCGGGAGGTCATGGATTTCGATTCCGGGCTGGCGAATGCGTTTGATGACCTTCAGCCACTTTGCCCAGTTCGGGTCGATCAGGATGCTGTGCTCCTGTGTTTGGATGAGAAACGAAGCGTGGCCGATCCAAGTGATGCAAAGCTCGCCCTCGCGGAGTTCAGGATAGACTGGCTTGTTTTTTTCGCCATGGCGCCTGGTGAACATCGAGGGGATGACGACCTCGGCGAGGAAGTTGCGCTTATGCCAACCACTTCCGAGTTTCATGTCCACATGAAGGTCCGGCTTCTGGCGGGCGGCTATATTTTTCTCGATAAACTTGCGGACCATGTGAGATGGCATTCTCCGTGATCGTCGAGGAAAAGCAAAGCTTGCGGAGGGAGGCGCGCAGGAAATTGGAGGGTTTGCCGAAGATTCGCAGCCGCGCGGCCGGCTTGGAAATCCTGGGTCACTTCGCGCTCTGGCTCGAATGGCACCGATCACGATCAGTCTGCCTCTTCTGCGCGCTGCCGAGCGAACCGCATCTTCTCACTCCCTGGCCTGAAGGGAAAAAAATCTCGCTCCCGCGAGTATCGGGGGAGGATTTGAAACTCCACTACGCCAACTCGCCCGAGGAATTGGTCGAGGGCAAATTCGGAAACCTCGAGCCGAAGGCCAACGCGCCAAAAGCTCCCTACCAAGCTGATTTTATTATTGTGCCGGGATTGGCCTTCGATCCCGCAGGGGGGCGGCTTGGCCGCGGCGCGGGATACTACGACCGCTTGCTGATGAAATTCGAGGGGGTGCGCGTGGGCGTTTGTTTCGCCGAGCTTTTGGTGGAGGAGGTGCCGTGCGAGTTGCACGACATCCGGATGGATTTCGTGGTCACGCCCGATGGGATTATTTCCTGCGAGTCTTGAAGTAGGCTTTCAGGTCCGGCCGGGTGAGGATTTCCGCAGGTTCCTCGTGGAGGTTAGCGCTTTCGACCAAATACTCGAGTAAAACCAAGGAAGCTGCGGCATCGCTGCCGGCATCGTGCCAACGGAAATTCGGCCAACTGGCGAGCTTTTGGCTGAGACCCAGCGATTCGATTGTGTCACCGAGCGCGTGGGATTCCAGCGTGGGGTGGATCGCGCGGGCGAGGGGGAGCGTATCCACCCAAGGCCCGAAGCCGTGGAAGGGGAAAATGTTCAGAAAACGTTTCTCTGTCGCACCGCCGTGGACAACAACCCAGCGGTCGCGAAGCGCCTCACGGATTTTCGGCCAAAGATCGATGAGCGTGGGAGCGTCTTGGAGCATGGCATCTGAAATTCCATGAACCTCACGCGCGGCCCAGGTCACCGGTCGTGAGGGTTTCAAATATGAATCGAGAACACTCTCAAGCGCGGTGCCGTTCCAGTGAACGACACCAATTTGAACCGGTTCATCGGTAAGTCCGGTCGCGGTTCCAGCGCTCTCGAAATCGATCGCCGCAAACCTGACCTCTCGGGTTTTCAATCCTTAAGAAGCGCCGCCGTGGTTTCCCAATCCATACAGGCGTCGGTGATCGAGACGCCGTATTTCAAAGCGGAAGGATCAGGCGAGTGCGGTTGGGCCCCAAAGTTGATATGGCTCTCGAGCATCGCACCGATGAGGCGGCGATTGCCCTCGCGGCGCTGTGTTCGAATGCTGTTCCAGACATCGGGTTGGCGCTTGGGGTCTTTGCCAGAGTTCGCGTGGCTGCAATCAACCATGAGAGTCGGATGGAGGCCCGCTTTGCGAAGGGCTTGCTCGGCCAGAGCGATATCGGCCGGATTGTAGTTTGGCCCGTTGCGGCCGCCGCGCAGAACGACATGGCTGTCGGGGTTACCCGCCGTCTTGATGATGCTCGTGGCGCCATCTTGATCGATGCCGAGAAAACTGTGTTGGGTGCAGGCCGATGCCATCGCATCGATCGCGGTCTGGAAACTTCCATCCGTGGCGTTTTTGAAACCCACAGGCATGGAGAGTCCACTCGCCATTTCGCGGTGGGTCTGGGATTCCGTGGTTCGAGCGCCGATGGCTGCCCAGGTGATCAAATCCGCAGTGTATTGCGGGATGATCGGATCGAGGAATTCCGTCGCGGCGGGCAGGCCGAGGTCGAGGATGTCCAAGAGCAATTTTCTGGCGAGCAGAATACCCTTCTCCATGTCGCAGGATTCGTCGAGATTCGGGTCGTTGATGAAGCCCTTCCAGCCGATGGTTGTGCGTGGTTTTTCAAAATAAACCCGCATAATGACGAGGTAGCGGTCGGCGACTTCGCGCGAGAGCACGGCGAGGCGGCGGGCATATTCGAGGGCGGATTTCGGATCGTGGATCGAGCAGGGGCCAACAATCACGAGCATGCGGTCATCCTTGCCGCGCAGGATCGCTTTGGCCTCGCTGCGGGTTGTTTCGACAAGAGCCAAGTGAGCCTCCCCGACGGGAAGTTGCTCCTTGATCTGCGAGGGCGTGATCAGGCGGGTGACCCCCACTACGCGCAAGTTGTCCACGGCATGAGGTCGGGTTGTTTCTCGAATCGGCTGTGCGGTCATTTGGAAAAGGGCGTGAAACATCCTAGAAAGCCAGTCTCCTTGCAAACCAATGTTCATGCCTGCGCCTTGAAGGCACCCAAAAAATGGTCTTGTCCCTTGTGGGCACGGGTCTAGTTTTTAAGAATGATTCCCTTTCTGATCGCCGGCAGTTCTGTCCTGACAACACTTGTGGCCCCCGAGCCAGTGGACACGATGAACCACACGCTTCTTGGAGTGAAAGTGAAAGCCAAGGAAGTTGTGGTCCGCAACGCTTGGGGCACCCCCATGATGCCAGATGCCAAAGGAAGCTACAGCTTGATCTCCCCGTCTGATCCCGTTTTGATCGAGCGCAGTTTGATTCAACCGCCCAAGACCGACGCGCCGACTTACCATCCCGACAAACCCTACCCGCTTGCTTCGCTGGCCAAGGAGCCCGAGGATATATCCGTTCCGGCGGTTTTACCCTCGTTGCCTGTGGTTCAGCCGGCCCGGATTGACGAGCTGCCGCCGGAGGAGTCCTTGGATGAGGTCTCAACTCCAGCTGCCGAGACCAGCACGGAACCCACACCCGAAGCCGCCGCAGCACCCGAAGCCGCCGCAGCACCCGAAGCCGCCGCAGCACCCGAAGCCGCCGCAGCACCCGAAGCCGCCGCAGCACCCGAAGCCGCCGCAGCACCCGAAGCCGCCGCAGCCACGCCCGCTGCGGAGTAAGCGGGTTTTCATTGTCCACTTCGCATCGAGCCGGCTCGGGGGTGATTCTTTGAGTGCCAAAATCTGTCCGCCCGGGTCATTCAATGTCCACTGGTTTAGTCTGATGAACGCCGTTTCATTTCAGATTATCCTTGGTGCGCCGCTGATCCTTTATGCCAAGAGCATCGGAGCAAGTTCCACGATCATCGGGGTGCTGGCGGCGTTTACTCCCTTGATGACCATGCTGCAGTGGCCGGCTGCGAAATACCTGCATGTCTACGGCTATAAAAAGTTCGTGCTCACTGGCTGGAGCATGCGGTTGGTCTTTGTTTTTTTCGTCGCACTTGTTCCGTTGATGGCGTTTCTCGATTCCTGGAGCAAACTCGTGCTGCTCGTCGCCGCATTGTTTGTTTTTAATACACTCCGGGGCATCGCCTCGGCAGCCTGGATGCCGTGGATGGCGGGGTTGATTCCCGACGGGGCGCGCGCTGGGTTCATCACCCGCGATCAAGTGGCGCTCATTATCGGCTCCCTGATTTCTCTCGGCATCTCCTCGCTGGTCCTTGGCGGGGAGGTTTCCCCGGAGGAGTATTCGCTGGTTTTTTTCATTAGCGCGATGGCCGGTTTGGCCTCGTTGCTTTTCATAAAAAAAATCCCGGAGGTCTCGACGGCGGACGATATGAGCGAGGCATCCCACCGGGTGCCTTGGAATGAAATCCTCTTCCACCCGCCGTTCTTCGCGTTGCTGGTTTTCAATCTCCTCTTCGTCGTAGTGGTCGGGAGCCTCGGGGTTTTCACGGTCGAATACCTCCACGAGTTTCCGGACTTCAATGCCTCGATGGTTCTCACGCTGACTGGAATTTCCTTCGTTGGCTCACTCGCCGCGCTGGGGTTCGTGAGTCCCTTGGTTGATCGGCATGGAACCAAGCCCGTTCTCGCTATTTCACTGATTTTGATAAGCCTTGTGATTGCCGGATGGTTTCTCGTGGCGGCAGGGATTTTGCCATGTTCGAAAAAACTCATCGGCGCTCTCAACTTTGCCTCGGGAGTGGCCGGCGCGGCATTCAATGTCGCCAACGGTCGTCTCGCGCTGGCCACGATGCCGCTGATGGGTCGCAACCATTTCTGCGCGTTGTTTTCGGTGATCACCAGCCTCGGCCTCGGTGCGGCACCGGTCGTTTGGGGAATTTCGCTGGATGTGATCGGAGTCTACGAAGCCGTCACCGGCGCATTCCACTGGAAACGCCATAGCATCTACTTCGCGGTTTTGTTCATTTTGAATATTTTCACGATTCTTCAAACCCAGAGGCTTCACGAGCATTCTTCGCAAGCCTCCGGATAAAAACCTCCCCAGCCCTAACTACAAACCGCTCGGGTAGGTTTCCTCGACCTCCCCGGCCTCCCACAGCACCGTGCGCTCGAGA
>JBIPMC010000138.1:0-5512 GCA_044369345.1 Terrimicrobiaceae bacterium | reverse complement strand
CTGACCCAGACAGTGAACGCCGGCAGCACACGCCACCAGGGCATCGAATTCGGCGCGAACTGGGATGTGTTTTACAACATTTTCACCAACCAAAAACCGGAAGAGAAAACCTTCAAGGTCGAATACGGTTCCGAAAAACCAACCTGGGACCGCGTGGTTCTGCGCGTGAATTATCTCTGGAACAACTTCCAGTATGTGAACGACGCGGTTTACGGGAACAACGCTCTGCCCGGCGTGCCCGAGCATTACATCCGTGCGGAGCTCGTCTACGAGCATCCCTGCGGCTTCTACATCGGTCCAAACTTCGAGTATGTGCCAGTCGGCTACAGCATCGATTCGGCAGGCACGGTCTTTACGGACAGCTACGCTCTTCTCGGAGCGAAGATCGGCTGGCGTTCTGCCAAAGGATTCTCCGCGTATTTCGAAGTCAAAAACATCGTGGACACCACCTACACCGCGACAAGCGGCGTGGTCGCCGACGCGGGCGGGGTGGATGTCGCCCAGTTCATGCCGGGCGAGGGGCGGGGGTTTTACGCGGGGGTTGAATGGCGCTGGTGATGAAAACTTCGACTATTCGCTCACTCCACCGCTGGCTCGGGCTGATCTTCAGCCTTATTGTTCTTAGCTCCGCATTGAGCGGAGTGCTTCACACGATCATGGCTCACAAACAGCCCCCGCCTCCGCCGGTTCGTCCAGACGGAAGCGGCATTGTGGCGGCTGACATCCAAACCGGAGCCCAAGCCGCACTGGAGCGGCTGGGCAAGGATTTTGGCCGCGTAAGCGCGATCAATCTCCGAATGATCAGCGGCGAGCCGTGGTATCAAATCTACGGCCCGCAACCCGTCCCGGCCTATGTCAGCGCCGTGGACGGGCGGGTGGATCCTGCGATGGATGCCACCTACGCGGCCCAGATCGCCGAATCCTTCCTCGGGGGAGCGAAGGTCCGCCAGACGGATTATCTCACCGCCTTCAACCACGAGTATGTGAACATCTTCCGGATTCTGCCCGTCTTTCGCTTTGATGCGGATGACGAGGCGGGAACCCGCGTTTATGTGAGCACCACGACCGGCACCGTGACGCGCCACACCGACAACGAAAAGCAATTTGAGGCAAATGTGTTTTTCCTCTTCCACAAATTCGGATTCATCCCGAACAAGATGGTTCGAGACACATTGGTTGTATCGCTGATGGCGGGAATCACACTCGTCGCCATTGCGGGCGTGGTGCTGTTTTTCATGACACGCCCACGCCGCAAACCCTCGCAAAAAGCATGATCGAAATTTTCATCAAAGGCGGCCCGATCATGTGGCCGCTGCTGGCTTTGTCCCTCATCGCGTTCACCGTCGTGCTCGAGCGGTTGGTTTTTATCGTGATGGAAAAATGCCGGCGGCGGCCGAGCCTCGTCGGGGAAATCCTCACGCTCGTCGAGCGGGGCGATCCCGAATCGGCCGCGCGTTTGGGCAGCGAGTCGAATGACTTCGTGGCCCGCGCGCTCGGGTATGCGTTGACGCACCGCGAAAAATCCTTCAGCGAGGCAATGCTCCGCGCCGCCAACCGCGAACTCAAACGATTCAATCGCGGGCTCACGATCCTCGATACCGCCATCACGCTCGCGCCCCTGCTGGGCCTGCTCGGCACGGTGACCGGCATGATCGGGAGTTTCAACATGCTCGGCGGGGAGGAGCTCGGAGCGCCAACGGCCATCACGGGAGGAATTGCCGAGGCGCTCATCGCTACGGCCTTCGGCCTCGGCATCGCCATCGCGGCGCTGCTGCCCTTCAACTACCTGAACGCCCGCGAGGAGGAGGCCCGACTCGAAATGCAAGACGCCGCGAGCCATGTGGAACTCCACCTCCGGGACCGGGCCTGATGGAAATCCCCCGCCTCCAGGCCAAACGCCGGGCACGCCTCGAAATCGTGCCCCTCATAGACATCATCTTTTTCCTGCTTGCCACCTTTGTTCTGGTCTCGCTCTCGATGGTGAAAAACAAAGGCATCGCCGTGGTTTTGCCAAAAGCCTCGACCGGAGAATCCACCGAGCGCGCGGAGCATGTCGTCGTCGGCATTTCGGAGGCTGGGCAATTCTACCTCGATAAACAGGAGCTGGCCGAAACCGAGCTTTTCGCCGAACTCGCCCGACTCAAATCCGCGAATCCGGAACTTAAGGTTTTCATCCACGGTGATGAAAACGCGCGACTCGGGCTGGCTATCAGCGTGCTGGATCAGACCCGTCGCATCGGCATCTCCAAGGTGACCTTCGAGACCCAGCCAACAAAACGCTAGCCGTGGCAGGCCTTTCCGAGTCCCGCTGCGTCCTGTGGCTTTCCGCAGGTATCGTCGCCGCCGCCCACGCAGCGGTTCTCTTTGCTTGGCCGCCGACAGCCACTACGCCGGGCATTTTGATGGATGAGGAATCAACGAGCGTCGAAGTCGAACTCGTGGCCAACGCAGACCTGAATAACGAAGAAACCGCCGCGCCCGCAGAGGATCCTCCCACCCCCGAGCCGACCCCATTTCCTCAACCCACTCCACTTCCCGAAGAACCCCCGCCTGCAGAGGAGCAGCCAGAGGTTTTGCCTGAAGCGGAAGCCCCGCCCATTCCGGCGCCAACCCCTGCCCCTCCTCGCCCCGCGCCAAAACCAGCCCTTCCAAAACCCAAGAAATCGAACGCCGTCCCAACCGGAAAACCAAGTGCCAGTCCCAACGCCGCCGACGCATCGGGGAACGGCTCACCGACTGTCTCGACCTCCCAAGCGGCCTTTTCGAAACGACCCTCTCTCATTTATCCCGCCGAATCCCGCCAAGCCCGCGAAGAAGGAACAGTCATTCTCCGCATCACCGTCGATGCCCGGGGCAGGCCCACCGAGGTCGTGGTCATCAAACCAAGCGGCCACCCACGACTCGACCGCGCCGCCATCGAGGGCGCCTGGCGTTGCCGAATCAGAAATGCCAAAGCCGGAATGATTCTGGATGTCCCGCTGCGCTTCGATCTGGATGAGTGAGTGCACAACAGAGCGAGTTGCGGATTGATTTCGGGGCGGGGAGACCTCATGAAATCCCGATGAGCAAACGCGGCGCCGGCAGGCGGCAGAAAAAACTAGGACTCTTTGCGGAATCCGCCGCGCCGTCGGTCGTGGGGATCGTGGATTCGCCGGAGGCGCTCAAGGCGGCGCGGCGATTGAGCACGAAGGAGGTCGATTTTCTCGAGTGGCGCGTTGATTTTCTTGGGACTGGTATCGTGGAATCGAAAATCCCGTGGATTGTCACAGCACGCCATCCGGCTGAGGGCGGGCAAAACGCGATATCGCTGAGCGCGCGGCGCAAGGCTTTACTCGAATTATTGCCATCAGCCGCGCTCGTGGATGTGGAGATTCGCTCGATGCGCGGGATGAAGGAGGTTTTGAGCGAGGCTCAGAAGGCTGGCGTTGGGGTGATCGCGTCATTTCACGATTTTCAAAAAACCCCGCCGAAATCGCGCTTGGAGGTTTTGGTGAAACTAGCGAACGATGCCGGAGCGGATGTCTTGAAAATTGCCACTCGCGCGGACTCGCCAGGAGATGTTGCGCGGCTTTTGAATTTGCTCGAACGCTCCCCTCTCCCGCTAGCGGTGATGGGCATGGGGCGGCTTGGAATGGCCTCGCGCGTGATGCTCGCAGCGGCGGGCTCGGTTTTGAACTACGGCTGGCTGCATCGGCCGAATGTCACCGGCCAATGGTCGGCGCGGGAGTTGCGAAGCGTGCTGAAAGCGGTCCGCAGTTGATCGGACTTAAACTCCCTTCACGGGCTTGCCGCAAAGTTTGGCGAAGGTCTGGGCTTGGGACTGGGTGAGGTTTTTTTTGATCTCGGCGGATTGGTCGATGCGGTAGTCGCGAAGGACTTCGAGGCGCTTGTCGTGACTCATCGTTCCTTCCTCGAAGGAGCGGTTGGCCTGAGCGACGAACTCAAGGCCACGAACGCGGATTTTCTCGATCTTGCCGATTTGTAATCTGGAGAGGCCCAGCCGTTTTTGCACCTTCGGCGAGAAAACCATGGTGTAGCCGAGCATCCGGTTTTGGATTTCGTTGAACCGATTCAACTGAGCTGGGGTAAGAACCGCGAGGGCCTCGGCGTTGTTGAGGTCGATCATCGAGAAGAGCCGCTGGTCGGTGGTTAATACCGAGGGTTTGGGCGACTTCGAGCGCTGGAGGATCGATTTGGTTTTTGCGTCGAGTTCCTTGCGGATCGTTTTGAGTTGGGACTTTTGCTTCGAGGTAAGGCCGAGGTCAGAGCGTACGGCCGCGATGTCCAACAGAATCGAAACCGAGCCGGGATAATCGGTGGCGCGGGTGGTGGCATGGAGCGGCGCGAGCGCGGCGGCTAGTGCAAGGGCGGCGAGCGCGAGTGTTTTGCGGAAGGTCATCCCTGTTGGAAAGTCTTCGCGACGATGTGTTCAAGTGAAACGATGTCGGCCGCGAACTTCCGGATACCCTCGGAGAGTTTGTCGGTCGCCATGGCGTCCTCGTTGAGCATCCATCGGAAGGTTTTCTCGTCGATGGCGATTTTTTCGATGTTCGCTTTGGCGGCCTCGGCGGCGTCGAGTTTTTTGACGATCGGCTGGGTGGATTCTTGGAGTTCCTTGAGCAACTCGGGCGCGATTGTGAGCAGGTCGGAACCGGCGAGTTCGCTGATTTGGCTAGTGTTCCGGAAGCTCGCACCCATCACTTGGGTGTGGTAGCCGAATTTTTTGTAGTAGGTGAAAATCTTCTGCACCGACTGAACCCCGGGATCCTCGGCACCATGGTATTCTTTTCCAGTCTTGCCTTTGTAGTAATCGTAAATGCGGCCGACGAATGGCGAGATGAGACGCACGCCCGCCTCGGCGCATGCGATGGCCTGAGGGAGAGAAAAGAGGAGCGTGAGGTTGCAGTTGATGCCTTCCTTTTGGCAAACGGCCGCCGCCTGCGAGCCCTCCCAAGTCGAGGCGATCTTAATAAGGATGCGTTCGCGCGGGGTGCCGAGTTTTTCGTAGAGGCCGATCAGGTAGCGTGCCTTCTCGACGGTGGCTTCGACATCGAAGGAAAGTCGGGCGTCCACCTCGGTGGAAACGCGGCCGGGAACGATCGAGAGGATTTCACGGCCGAAGGCGACGAGCAGGTCGTCGATGACCTTACCGTGCAAAGCCAAGCCGGTGAGCGAGCTGGAGCGGTTGTCGGCAACGGCTTTTGCGAGGAGCGGCTTGTATTCAGCCTGCTGGACGGCCTTGAAGATCAGAGTCGGATTCGTCGTGGCATCCTGCGGGGCATAGGCACGGATGCTTTCAAAGTCTCCCGTGTCGGCGACAACGGTTGTGAATTGCTTGAGTTGGTCGAGGGAATTTTGCTGGCTCATAAAACCACGGCGACATTGAGAAGGCGGGGCGGGAATTGCAATCGGTAAATCCTCGCGAAAATGCATTCGCTTTGACGGATCGTGAACCCGGTGCATTCATATTTGCGAATTATGAAAACGATCACGCCTGCCGACCTGAACAAAC
>JBIPMC010000137.1:0-5524 GCA_044369345.1 Terrimicrobiaceae bacterium | reverse complement strand
CCGCCTCGAGCCGCAGCGCCTGCATCGGTCGCATGTCGCGGGCTTTGAACGAATACATGATCACCGGCATCAAAACCACGATCCCGTTCCAGCAAGCGATCATGCAAAACTCGTCCTTCCGCGAGGGCAAATACCACACCGGCTTCGTCGAGCAACTCCTCCGCGACGGCGTGCCGGTGATTAGGTAAGGCCGCTTTTAGCGACGCGACTCAAGCTTTCTCGGCCTTTGGGGCTGTGAAGCCCGAGATCAGGAATAAAAATGCGGCCACGCAGATGCAGGAGTCTGCGACATTGAAAGCCGGCCAGTGGCCATACCATGGCAGGATCACATCGAGGAAATCCACGACATAGCCGTGGAGCAGGCGGTCGGTGAGATTGCCGAGGATTCCGCTCGCGAGGAGCGCGGCCCCGAGGCGCGTGGGGGTGTCGAGGAAACACCCCCGCTTTGCCATCACGGCGACGGCGATCAGTGCGACCGAGGCCAGGCCGATGAAGAACCAGTTATTGTCCTTGAGCATTCCAAACGCCGCGCCGGTGTTGTGGACCTGCACCAGATTGAAAAAACCGGGGATGACCTCGATGGTCACATGCGTCGGGATGTAGGCGAGGATCAGAAATTTCGTGATCTGGTCGAGGATGTAGAGCGGGAGCGTCAGGAGCAGAAGGAGTCTCATATGGCTGAGGCGTTGAAATTGCAAAGAGGACACGCGGGCCGCGCGTCCCTACCGGCGCTGACGCGCCATTTTGAAAAGCAATGTTAGGGGATGGCTCGCCGAGCCGTCCGTGGAGTTTTTCTTCACGCCAGCGCCCCTTCGCAGCGACCGCAGAGCGTCGGGTGCGCGGCGCTTTGGCCGACTTCGGGACGGTGGCGCCAGCAACGCTCGCAGCGGGCGTTCGAGGTTTTGGAAACCTCGCAGGTCGGGGTTGCCGATTCGGAGATTTCGAGATCGCTCAGGATGAAGATTTCCTCGGCTTCGGACTGGACCGGCGCGAGGGATTTCAATTCCTCGGGCGTCGCACCGAGTTGGATTTTCGCCTCGAGCGCGCTGCCGATCTCGCCGGCTTTTTGGGGTTTCTCGACCGCTTGGGAAATGCGGCTGCGGATTTGTAGGAGCGCATCCATCTGCGCGATGGTGTCGGCGTTTTGCCAAGCCGGATCAGGTTTTGGAAAATCCTGCGCGTGGACCGAACTGCCGCTCTGGAAGTGGCCCCAGGCCTCCTCGGCGGTGTAGGCGAGGATCGGCGCGAGCAGGCGGACGAGTGTGTCGAAAACCCTGTGCATCGCGAACTGCGTGGCGCGGCGGCGGGGGGAGGATTTGGCGTCGCAGTAGAGTCGGTCCTTTGTGATGTCCACATACAGACTACTGAGATCGACGGCGCAGAATTGGTTGATCGTGTGGTGCACGCGGTGGAACTCGAGTTTTTCGTAGGCGTCGAGGCAGGTGGCGACGACCTCTTGCAGGCGCGCAAGGATCCAGCGGTCCACGAACGAGAGGGATTCCGGCGCGGGAGGATTTGCGGCGTCGTAGTCGTGGAGGTTTGCGAGAAGGATGCGGAGCGTGTTGCGGACGCGGCGGTAGGCATCCGAGAGGCGCGTGAAGATTTCCTCGGAGAACGGCACATCGTCGGTGAAGTTCACGCTGCTGACCCACAGGCGGAGCAGGTCGGCGCCGTATTTGTTCACATAGTGGTCGGCGTCGGTGGGCTTCTGGTATCCGCCTGCGGCGGACTTCGAGATTTTTTTGCGCGTATCGACATCCATCACGAATCCGTGGGTGAGCACGGTGCGGTAGGGGGCTTTTTCGTTGAGGGCGACGGAGGTCATGAGCGAACTCTGGAACCAGCCGCGGTGCTGGTCGGTCGCTTCGAGGTAGAGGTCGGCGGGGAAGGCGAGTTCCGGGCGCTGGCGCAGGACGGTTTCGTGGCTGAGGCCGGAATCGATCCAAACATCGAGCGTGTCGTTGCGGCGCGTGGTGCCCGCGGAGAGGCCGACGAGCGCGGCCCAGGCGGCGTCGTCGAGTTCGAACCAGGAGTTGGTTCCTTTTTCAGAGAAAACCTCGGCGACTTTGTTGATGACCGCGGGGTCGAGGATGGGTTCGCCTTTTTCGTTGTAGAAAACCGGGAGCGGAACGCCCCAGGTGCGCTGACGCGAAATGCACCAGTCGGGTCGGGATTCCACCGTGCCGCGAATGCGGTTGCGGCCCCAGTGGGGAATCCATTGGGTGGCGTCGATCTCGCGCAGGGCGGTTTCGCGGAGTCCATCGATGCGGATGAAGAATTGCTCCACCGCACGGAAAAGGATCGGGGTTTTGGAACGCCAGCAGTGGGGGTAGTCGTGGAGATAGTCGGCGTGGCCGAGAAGCGCGCCGCGTTCGGTGAGGATGCGGAGGATTTCCTTGTTGCCTTGATCGAGGACATGCAGCCCGACGAGTTCGGGCACGCCGCATTCCTCGGTGAATTTTCCGAAATCATCGACAGGCGAGAGGACATCGAGGCCATTGGCTTGGCCGGCGAGGTAGTCGTCCGCGCCGTGACCGGGCGCGATGTGGACCTGCCCCGTGCCTTTTTCCATCGTGACGAAATCGGCGGTGATGACCGGAACGTCGCGATCAAGGAAGGGGTGGCGGGCCTTCGATCCGGCGAGTTCGGCCCCGGTGAATTCGCGACGGGAAAGCGTCTCTTCGGGACCGTTGAAGGGCGTGGCTTTTGTTTCCTCCAGGAGTGCCTCCCTCAGCGCATTGGCTACAACAACGGTCCGTGACGTCCCATCCGGAAGTTCCAAGCTCAGCACCCCGTAGCGCTCGTTCGGATGCAAGGCAATCGCCAGGTTCGCCGGGAGCGTCCACGGCGTCGTCGTCCACACGACAAACGAGGCTTTGATCTCCGCAAGCGGGCCGGCGGACGCTTGGAACCCGACATGGATCGCCGGGTCGGTGCGTTCGGCGTATTCGACCTCCGCCTCGGCGAGCGCGGTGTGCGCGCCGGTGCTCCAAAGGACGGGCTTTTTCTTGCGATAGACGAAGCCTTTTTCGACAAACTTCGCGAAGGCGCGGATCATCCCGGCCTCGTAGGCGGGATCGAGCGTGAGGTAGGGATTTTCCCAATCACCGAGAACACCGAGGCGTTTGAATTGGCGGCGCTGGATGTCGATGAACTTGCGGGCGTATTCCTCCGAGCGGCGGCGGACCTCGGCGGGAGCAAGCCCGGCGGAGGATTTGACCACGCGGAACTCGATCGGGAGGCCGTGGCAGTCCCAGCCGGGAACGAACGGAGCGCGGAAGCCGGCCATCGTTTTGGATTTCACCACGAAGTCCTTGAGAATCTTGTTGAGCGCGGTGCCCATGTGGACATCGCCGTTGGCAAAGGGCGGGCCGTCGTGGAGGAGATAGAGCGGGGCGTCCTTCCGCCGCTCCTGGATTTTGGCGTAGAGGCCGGTGGATTCCCACTGGGCGAGGATTTCCGGCTCTCGCTGGGCGAGGCCCGCCTTCATCGGGAAATCGGTTTTCGGAAGGTTGATGGTGTCTTTGTAGCCGCTCATGAAAAGGCTAAAACGATTACCAGCGCCGAGGGAGAGGGTCAACGCCACCGCGCGGGGAGACTGGCTCCGCTAAGAGTAAACCCAGCGTCGGTTAAGTATCGGTAGGATCGGAAAAAGGATGACACCGGGCCACCAGATTTGCGTTTTGCGCCAGCGTTCGTCATACACCGGAACTCGTGAACGACCGCTGGAGCCAAGTTTGTTTCCCGATAGAAGATGGGCATTCTGGCGGGAATCGTCCCCTTGGTAGGAGTGCGTAGCCAGACCAAGAAACCTCCAGATCGCTTCGATTTCGCCCGCCGTGTGGGTGCAGATTTTTTCGTAGCTGGTGGTATGGAAGCCAGCAGATGGCAGGGTCGAGAACGAACGCTCGTTTCGAAGATTTTTGCGCATCCATTGAAACGAAGCTTGTGTGGCGGTCAGCCACTGCGGGCGATTCGGGTTGCGCTTGGCTTTGCGGCGGGCTTCCGAAACGGCCGCACCGCGAAAATCCCGGATGGTATGGATGCAACGGACAGTCACTTTTTCCATTGAGCAAAGCAGGCGAGCCGGTTCCACGGTTTTATTGGAATCGATTAAAGTTTTCCCTGAGCCGTATCGCTTCAAGAATTCTTCGACGACCACCATGTAACCCGAATCCTGGTCGCGGCACTCTGAAAGTCGTCGAGCGACACCACCCCAAAACTCGCAATCGTGAACAGCTCGGCTGCAACTGCAAAACAGAGGGGAATCTTTTTTTTTCGAGGACTTGAGGTCGGCAATCGCGTATCCCACCTCACCTAGAAAAATGGCATCCGGATGTTCGGACAAATTATATCCAAGGATTGTGGATCCCGAGTGGGGGAGGGAGACGATGTAGCCAACGGACAAGCCGGCGGACGAACTGCCATGATCGAGCATCTGCTTTTCTTATTGGTGCATGTCGTCGGCGAAAATAAAAATGTCGGCATCACGAAAAAGACCTGTTCAGTGAAGTTCGGTTATCGAATGATGAAATTCGAGTTCATCAATGACAGAAGCAGCCAAACCTAGAAACAAACCCACGAATTGGACCGTTTAGCAAAGCGCCTCACGCTGATTCTTTTGTTGATCGGAGCCTGCGTTTTTATATGGGGCTCGGACAAGAGTTTTGATTTCACCGACGAGGGTTTGTATTTGCTCGTCTATCAGAATCCTCTGGAGTTTCCTGACAGCTACACATCCTACCACCGAGTCGGTGCTGTGGTTTCTCAATGGGTCGGCGGGAATATCATCGCGTTGCGATTGATCGGTTTTTTTCTAACGGGACTGGCCACTCTTTACTTCAGCACTTCGCTCATCTGGTTTGTGAAGGGACGAGGCCTTCCCCTTTTCGAGAATTCGCCGGAGCGGACATTATTGCACCTTGCGCTGCAGGGGTCGGTTTTATCCGCTTACTGCTGGCTCCCACCGACGCCGAATTATAACACTATGGCAGGTATAGGGATGCTTATTTCCTGCGGCGGGATTTTGTCCTTTTTTGCCAATCCCAATCCGCGCTACGCGCTGGGACAAGCCTTGGCGGGAGTTCTCGCGATGGGGTCTGGATTGCTTCTGGCATTTCTGGCAAAAGGATCGAGCGCGGTCGGCATCGTTGTCATCAGTGGCCTCCTGCTTGGGATGTGCAGTCTGTTTGGTGGCAGGGAAAAAGTCATTTTTGTGGCAGTTGCATCGGTATCCGTTCTTGCGGTGGGAGTTTACATTTTTCTTTTGATGCCAAGTCTTTTCGTGAGTTGGGAGTTTTTGCTTGGGTCTATCGTGGCCTTGACGGAGGGGAATGGTGCGAGGGAGATCATCGTGCGCCACTGGCAGGAGTCGATGGATTTCGCAATGCGCCATTTTCGCTCATTTCTACTACCGATCATTTTGGCTCTGGGTGTCGGATTTTACTCAAGATTTCGTTTTTTTAAAAAATTCCGCGACCGCAAAAATGACATTCTGGTTTGGTTGGTTTTGGGTGTTCTTGTT
>JBIPMC010000469.1:0-5570 GCA_044369345.1 Terrimicrobiaceae bacterium | reverse complement strand
GAGGACGCGGATATTTTTTAGTCCCCTCACGCTTTACCCAATACCAAAGACTCTGATTGCGCCCCCGATCCAAAAAAATCACCAAATTCTCCAGCGCCACCTTGCAAATTTCCTTATGCACATTCGCCCGCACCTTACCATCAGGAATCTCCCCATCCTCAGCCGTAACCTCTAAAACCAACACCCCCGCCAACTCCGCCACACCTTTTCTGTAAAAAGTTTTGCCATCACACTTAAAAGCGATCGCTTGACTACTATGCGGATTCGACCAGCCCAACTCCTCAATAAAAAGACTGGAAAAATCAAAATCCTGTAAATATTGACGCGATCTATGGAGATTAATAGACATGATATTTAAAGTTGAGATAGACCTAAAGAACAAATAATCTGTGGTTCGTGGTGACGCGCATCGTCAGAAATAATACATAGGCGATCGTCAGTGCGTAGAGCTAAAACTAAATTTGCTAACTGCTCATCATCAATCCCATCCTTAAACCTACGGCTGAGGGTATCGATCGCTGATTGTCGCAATGGATAGCGATAAATCTCATCGATCGCCTTGGGTAAATCGATTGGCACAAGTAAAGGACTTCGCTCTAGTTCATGTTCTACATAGCGCTTGAGTCGCTCATAGGTTCGACATCTTGCCCCCTTAGCACTACCAAGCTGACCACCTGTACTTTTCTCCTCCTTAACTAGCATTATCGCCGCTTGCGTAACTAACTCATGATGGTTTTCATCTCTTGGTATCGCAGGGGTATTTGGCTCACAGGCAGCTAATTTGAGGATCGCCAATTGCGATTGCGTCACACTATGACCATTGCGATCGACATATGCTAAGGCATCATTCCCTTCCGCCGTGCGAACATAGAGCAGCACCCCTTCAGGCTTAGTGATCTCAGGCGTATGCGAGCGCGTGGAGTAGGACACATTCGACAATGACTCGACAATCTTTTTGAGTTCGGGATTGCGATCAGTCGCATTTTTCCAAATCTGAAAAGCCTCAGAAGTCAGGTCTACTTCATTATCCTCATCATCATCAATAATTCCAGTCTTTTCGTTATACAGATCCCGCACAATTTGATCGGCATCTCCCTCAAAAAAAGCCTCATCCGTACCGACAACTTCCGCATTTTGATCCAAGCGCTGACGTAAGCGGCTTCTCAGATTAATCAGCTTTTCGACACCATCCGCAGGTAAAAAAGAATAACAGAGAATTTCTTCTGACTCCTGACCAATGCGATCAATCCGTCCTGCTCGTTGGATTAAGCGAATAATTGCCCAAGGCAGATCATAATTAATGATAATGTCGCAATCTTGCAAGTTTTGACCTTCACTAAGTACATCCGTGGCAATCAATACCCGTAATTCATTACTTACAGGGACTCTAAGCTGTTTATTATTGCTTTTAGGACTAAATCTATAGGCAAGTTCGGTCGGGTTAGTCGTGTTACCTGTGACAACTGCTAGCTTGTCAAGCCCAAACTTGGGTAACTGCTCACCTAAATATTTAGCGGTGTCCGCAAACTGCGTAAATATCAACACTTTGCGATCGCTATGTTCTACTTTTAGCAAATTTACTAGGGTTGCTAATTTGCGATCGCTACTAGATTCCCACTCAGGACAGAGGCTAACTACATCAATTAGAGCTTGAGCATCGGATAGCAAGGCGGCTTTTAGTTGTGGCTTAAACAATGTAGGACGAATCCACTTAAACCGCTTTTTGTATTTGCTCTCATAGAGCTTATAGACCGTAGCAGCACGGTCAAGATAATCCTGATCAATGCCCCGATCAAGATAATTTTCGGCTGTCCGCGACTCTTCTTCCACATCACTGCTAGAGTTACCCTCTACTTCTATTTCAAACTCTGTCGATACTAATGAATCTGAATCTTCATCAGCATTGCGCGTATCTAAAAGTTCTGCATCCTGCGTACCAATGGGAATATCTAACCCATTGTTAATGGCATGGAGGTAAACATAGTTGCGTAAAATATGGCGATCGAGGGACTGTAAAAAAGCAAATCCACTACTTTCTAGACGCTTAAACAAATTAGTACGACAAAATCCCATCAACCGCCGACCTGCGCGAGACAAACCATCAAGGATTTGCTGTTCCCTATCTGTAGGAGTTTTCATCGGCTTCTCCATCTCAAAGATGCCTAACCCATAGCGCGGTAAATTTAGCTCATTGATCACATCCACCACGCGATCGGAATAAAGCAAAGCGTATGGATCGCTAGTTAGGTTATCTGTGCTAATCGAAAACTTTGCAGTTTTGGGAACTCTATTTGGGAAATAGGATAGTTTACCATCAGGAAATTCTAGATATTTACGTCCTTGAGGATCAGTCTTAGCATAGTTATTTTTAATAAAACTCCGAGTACGTCGAATCATAAATAGTTTCATCAGATCGCGCCAGTCGTCAGGATGGTCGCTCATATCAAATGCTTTAAGCGATCGCTCTTCACCTTGGAGTCGATTCCGAAACTCAGTCTCCCCAAGTTCTTGGATATATCGCTCAGGACGGATTCCTAAATTACGATCCTCTTCGACAAATAATTGAAACTGTGCAGACAAATCCAGATAACTCTTGTTGTATGGTGTTGCCGTCAGTAAAATACACTTACTCTCATTGATTTCAATATATTCCCGAATCGCTCGATAACGCCGCCCTTGACGATTTCGTAAATTATGACTTTCATCAATCAGCACCACCCGATAGCGCCGTAAATCTTTCAACTCTTCCAACACTCGACTAATTGGCATAACCTTAGCAATTAAGCGATATTCGGCTACATAGTCTTCCCACATTGGGACAAGATTCTTAGGGCAAATGATCAAAGTCTCTAAAAATGAGTCATCTTGTAGAACCCTTGCTAAGGCTGTTGCAATAATCGTCTTACCAAGTCCCACAACATCCGCAATCATCACCCCCCCACGCTTATTCACATGATGAGCCGCAATTTTCACCGCCGCCGCCTGAAAGTCAAACAAGCGAAACTCTTTTGGTAATCGATATTCCGATATCCCCGCTCTTGCCTCCTGTGACAGGTGATAGACCATTTTGAGATAAATATGATAGGGCGGTATCAAGGTCTCCCTAGCCCAACTTTCATCAATAATTTGCGCTAGTTCTTGCGAAATATCCACACAGAATTTATCTCTCCATTTGTCCTCAAACCAAGTTTCTAAAGTCTCTGTAGCATTGCGATCGTTAACATCGATATTTAATTCACCTTGTTTAGACAGTCCTGACAGCGTGAGATTACTACTCCCTAAATAAGCCATACGTGGTGTTATTTCAGGCAGATAAATCAGATAAAGCTTGGCATGGAGAGTATGTCGAGCAAATAACTTAACCGTTACCTTTCCTGCTTTTATTTGAGCGCTCAATCGCTGTAACGCTGCTTCATCTTGATTATTTGGTGCGCCAAAACTTAACTGCGATCGAAATTCTTCTACATATTTACGTTTAATGCGATTAACTTCTGCCAAATCAACTTTATTTTCCGTATTGCTAAAGCTTAATAACGTATGTAGTTCATCTTTTGGTAATTTCTGCATTCCTACCAATAAGCGACAACGTGCGTCATCCGTCCCTGTAAACTGCTCGATCTTGTCCTCCAGCGATCGCCATCCCCTCAGATTGACATAACCCACGCAAAAATCTGCCCGAATTCCCTTATCTAGAGTTTTGCGTAACTCTGGTAGTAAAGGGTTCTTCATATTGTCAAAAATTTCTGGCATTATTGCGATCTAAGCAGATAAAGTAGCAAATTATCATTAATTGTATTTCGGATGCGATCGCAATAGAGTCAATATATGAAGGCTTTAACCCTAAATATGTTGACTCTATGAAGGCTAGAACTAGCTCTAATCAAGGAAATGAAGACTATGTAGACTTTTTGGCAACTCCTTTTTATACCTATATATTTATGTTATTTATCATTTCATAGCGATCGCTTGGATCGCTTGTGTCCCCCATAGCAGTTACCAAAACTCAGGTTCTTGTTTACTACTAGCCGAAATTTGAAAAAAGCCTACATGGTCTACAGACCCTTCACTAGTATGGGTTTCAGTCTTCATCAAGTCCACATTACCTGCCATCAAGTCTACATTGTTCAGCAAAGTTTTCTTGATTGGGGTAGGTATGTTTGCATGATCGGGAGTCCGAATAGCCAAGCCAATGATAAAAACCCCGTCCGTGTCACGATCTTTTTTGACAGTATTAACTTTCAACACCCCGTTAACAATCTCTAAAAGTCTACGACTGAAAATTTGCAAGCTTATTGGATTATTTCCTCTATAGATGCAAAACTGGCAATGGTTTGGGAAAAGTAGTTTGTCAGAATCTTCATATTTTATATGATTAATCCGAACGCCGCCTTGCATCTCAGTCGAGATGGACTGCTTTTTACCATCACCAATATGAGTTTTCGCAGTTGGCAAAAGCACCAAATTTTCATCACACCATTGAGCGAGAGGATTGCTATAGAGGATCATTTCTGCTTTGTGTTCATCTAGAGATGGAACATATTTAGAGGTTTTCTCTAAGAAAGCCTTAACTGTCTCATCAGGTATGCTAAGCACCTTATCAAGCAGTCCTGCGATGTATGGCTCAAACTTACCAACAAAGCGATCGCCTTGAATCTCTAGCAATGATTCCTTTTGATCGAGAGGCACTTCACGATTAAAAGGAACATTAATCACACGCCTGTACCATGCAGAATCAGCTTCTTTCGGCTCAAAAGGTTTATTCGCAACAATCAACAATTTACCGTTAAAGACAAAATCTAGACGGGATTGAATACCTTTAACCTCATAGCGAATAGGATCGCCGCCTGTGATGTTCTTGATCATTGGAGCATCCCCAGTATAACTATCGGCTTCGCTGATGATTAGCAATCTTTTTCCGTAAAGGTTAGCCCCTTCAAACCGATTCCCCTCTAATGCTGACATCTGAGTAGAGCGACAGTTCTCAATCCCTACTAGCGCCCTAGCAACAATCGAAAAAGTGCTTTTACCAGTCCCACCCTGTCCGATAATCTGCATGAATTTCTGTAGATCGCTGCGTTGGGTGACGATGGCATTTAAGAAACACAGCATCAGCATAATTTTATTATCGTCACCTTCAAAGACCCAATCAAGCCAAGACATAATCACATCACAGCCCTTGTGGCGATCGCTCCAGTTATAGGGTAATTGCCATGTGAAATTATATTTTCGGTCATGGGGTAGTAACTCGCGAGTTTTGCGATTAAGTACGCAATCCTTGAGGTTGATTAGATCGGGATATTCATTGTCAGTATCAAATTTTTTAATCTGTACTGAGTGCTGTATACGATTCATAAATTCAGCAATCTGCTTTTTTGTTGGTGGAACACCCTCCAAAAAATCATCACTACAAGTCAAATCATGCAACAATTGACGCGATTCAGCTTCCACCTCTGCAATATCAATTCTTTTCCACAATCCATCCTTATACTCGAACCATTCCTTAATCTCAACGTTATATTTGAGATTAGAACGAAAAGCACTCTCAACTCTCATGCGTAAATTTTTAAGTT
>JBIPMC010000412.1:0-5580 GCA_044369345.1 Terrimicrobiaceae bacterium | reverse complement strand
AATTCAAAACCGGAAAAGATTTCCAGAAATGGTTAGAATCCTGCGGTAAAGATCATCTAATTTCTAAAGCAATGCGTCCAGTTCAAACCGACTATATCCCTGCTGAATTGGTTGATGAGGTTCGAGAATTGTGGGCAAATCAGAAAGGCGATCGCCAGATGATTATTGGGGAATAATTAATAGAATGCTCAATTAAATCCAAACATTAAAAAGGGTAGAGGTTAAATCTCTACCCTTTTTGATTGGTGGCAATCGTTTAGGTTTAATCAAAGTCAGCTAGAGGGAACAATTCATAATCAGATCCGATCAACCTTTCGGTTTTCCGTTTACGAAGAAAAGAAAAAACAGCCTGCTCTGCTTTCTTGTAGAGTTCTATTTTTCCGTCGCTAACTTTGCTAACTTTTTTAGCCCCTAAGTTGACAGCCATAACGTGATTTCTAAGTGTTAAGGCTGCGCTATCCTCTAGCGGATTATACGTTTCCCCCGTGTAATAGACTTCCAAAAAATCAGAAAGCCGATCATGATTGCAGCTATGATAAGCTCGAAAAATAACCGATCTTACTAGAGAGCCTTTTCCCACAACTTTTCTCTGCGCAACACTTCCAGGGGTTCTCATCGCAAAATCTAAGCCATCTGAATATTGTTCCTCCATTTCTATCATTGCATTAGGAGAACGCAACCCCCTTCTGGCTCCTACGAGGTTTACTGCGTTGCGTTTGATAGTTTTGTTTTTAGCTTTAAATTGAGAACCCAGAAACGCATTACTAAGGATTGCTTGACGCTCTAAATAATAAGGTTTGTCAATCCCTGATAGTTTTGCTATTTGGCTTGTGGTTCTTTGTTGACCTATATCAATTACTGTTTTAGAACTATTTGGAACCCCTCTCATTATTGAGAACTCAACGGGTTTCCCATATTTAATAACAGCTTTTAATCGGTGCTGACCATCAATCAAACAGTCGTTTTCATCAAAGATAATGGGTTGACCTACTTTCCACTCGCCTCGACTCATTCTAAGAGTATAATCACCAACTCTTACGTTGTTAATATTTCGATTGGTTTGCTGTGAAAACAGGTACTCCCTCGCCATTTCGGGTGTAATTAGTTCAACACTTACCCGCAAAAAATCATCATCCGAGTGGTTGTCAAAATCGCTGGGATAGTTTACCATTGTATTATTGATATATTGTTTTTGTCACAGGAGATGTTTGTCTTCTGTGATTTCTGTTTTTAGAATAACACGATTAAACTAAAAATGCGAATAACTTATAAAATCTTTTTGTGATAGTTTGGAATTACAGCGTGATAGCAAAAGGTTCTCGCCAGGTCTTGTATAACGCTTTGACTAAGCAATAAATCTAAAGCAGTTTATTCTCAATTCTAAATAGTAATCCCTGTTTTCTTGGGAGTTATGTATTGCGTGTGTAGTGTGTGTAATTACGTCTATAGATGTAGTTTAAGCTATTTAATATTGAATAGCTTATTTTTATCAAACCTAGATAGCTTAGACTTTAACACCGCAAAACATTGTAATTTACAGGGTTGATATTGCCCTACAAAATATCCTTACCACTAACCCCTACCCAAGTTGCCTTAATCCGGTTCAAAAGCTCAAAAGCCCCACTACTTGAGTCTGTCAAGTCATTAACTAAAGGTTTACCGCTCCCATCAAAATTATGCAAAGCATTAATATATTGGTCATTCCATGTACCCCTGAGTAAAAACACCCTACCGTTCTGTGCGGCGGTTGCGTAGGGTAAAGCCCTCTGAATCTTGTCGCCTTGGGGTCGGACGGGTTTGCATCTAAAACCCTTCAAAGATGTCTTAATCTGTTCCATAGCCATAATTCCTGCGCTCCCTGGTTCCTGTTCCCATCCCACCGTCACAGTTTTCCCGTCCCTTTCGGCGGTTTTTCTGATTAAATTAATAGCTTCGGCGGGTGTAGTTTGTTCCCAGATAGCATCCAAAACTATTAGGCTTTTATCCTTTAATATTGCCATTTTTACCCCTGCGGTATAATAGCTTAATTTAGTTTTGGTAGCTGCCAAATCCCAAAATCTAACCGTCCGTGTAATCTCATCTCTGTCGATATCATCAACAACTTCAAACCAATCTCTATTAAATACAACCCCCGCTTCTGGTTTAATTTTCCAGTTTCCTAGTAACAATCTTTGCTTGTCAATCTCATGTAGTGCGTAAAGATTGGCAATATAATCGGGGTCATTATCTAATAATATTTTGTTGTCATAAATAGATGCAGGGATAAATGTTAAAGACTTTGGGGGAATACTGGGATATTTTAATCTTAATTCATCTTTATCTAAAGACCAAATCAACTCATTATTAACCCGAACAAACCATCTTAAAATCCCACTCCGATCCTTAATTGGTAATCCGTCTTCTCCGAGCCACCAAGATAATAAATCAGCTACCCATGATTCAGAGTCTGGGTTGCAAGTAGCCCTGACTTGTGGCTTAATTGGGAGTGTAGTTCGACATCTTGACAGTAGATACCAGAACTGCTTTTCCGTGAAGGTACAAAGCTCATCGAAATACAATCGAGATATCTGTGACCCGTGCCACTGGGTTAAGGTTTTTTCGTGTTGAAGATGGGCAAATTGTATTTTCTCATTCTTAGGAAATACCCATCGAGCCTTAACTAAATTGGCTTCACCACCCAATAATGGATACCACCTCTGAGACTCATCAAATAATGCACCAGGGTTAAAGATTTCTGGGAATGTCCGACGGAAAAATACACAATTATAGTTAGGAATTTTCCCGACGTATCTAATCGCATCAATCAAGCAAGCCGCGCTTTTACCGCCCCCTGCTGCACCGCCATAAATAGCAATATCGGCTTTAGTCTCATAAAACGCGGTTTGGGGGCCGGGTTGTGTCTTGGGAAAAACTTCTTTAGTCTTAGTTGAAGCTGTTAACTTATTTTGCTGTTCCTCTCTAAATTTGATTTTATCATCGGCTTTTCTTTGTCCTAAAGTCATGGTGTTGTCAGCCCCACTTCTTGCATTTTGAAGCCTATTTTATAGCCATTCCCTAAGTTTTCCTCTTTGATTTCAGGGATAGGAATAATTACATTACATTTAGGGAAATATTCAATTCTTTGACCAAAGATTACCTCGTAGGGTTGAGTAGTAGCTGCTTTTGCCCTAGTCCTATTTAACTCAATTAGCGATCGCATAATATCATCACAGGTTATTTCGTATCCAGTCCGTGGCGGGGTTCTCCTTTTGGTGTCTGAATATTCGACAGCCGCCCAAAATAAACTTCTACCTTGTGGTGATAAATGACACTCAATTTCCCATTCAAGTCTAGGGGTGAAACACTGACCCCGAATCACGGCAGAACCGTTATAACTGTACTCAAGTTCGGCTCCGTGAACATAGCGCCGGGTGTAGCCACCTTTAGGAATCGTATCAATTACCAACGCCACGCCTGGATTAAAACCAGGGACGTATAAAATCATTTTTCCACGCTCCGATGGATAAGTGGGAAAAGTTATAATTTGCCCTAAATCACAGCCACGAAGTGCCATTTAATTTCCTGTTTATTATTAATTAATCTGACCAAAACCCTTGAGAAAACAACCCGCCCGTCCCGATGCTAACACCCCCAAACTCCGCACCGTTTCCGGGTATCCTATCAGATCCTTTCACTTCACCCCCTAAAGTCCTAACCATATACCGCCCAGACTCAGGATCAAATCCCACAAAAGAAGCTGATTCCCAATAGGCTTTTGATGCCGTGTTGGATGTTGGACTTGTAGCTTTGCTGACAGGTTTCTGAGATAAGCTGCCAGACCCGAAAGCCCGTCGCCTTGCCGACCTATACTGTAGGGAGTATTTACTCATGTTTTACTAGAATATACTTATTTAATATTATGACAGGATTACTCAACAATCGCCCCTACAGTAAAGAGAAAACAGGGATAGAAGACCTCGAAAAACTTAGACAGGTGCGAGATTCTTTGATCTCTCAATCGGGTGTTGATAGGCTTAAAGACCGTGCCAGGAATAGGAGACAATTTAATACCCCACCAGTTAGCAATCCCGTTGTTCCTAAAAGCAATCCCATTGTTCCTGAAAGCAATCCCACAACAAAAACATCGGACGCTCCCTATAGAGTTAATTATTATAATCCTGATACTGATAGTTGGAATGTCCAGTCAACAGCTAACCCATCGGATCAGTTTTCAGCTAAAGCTATCAAAGCGGGGGGCGTAGCTATAGGATCTTTAGTCCGAGGATATCCGCCTATAGCCATAGAGCAAAAGCCACAAGGTAGAAGATTCAAACCAGAAGACACTAAACCAGTTGTTGAAGATAAGAAAATTACCATCACGATCAATATTGGATATACAGGGAAATTGTGATTTAGCCTGCAACATTCCAATTAGTCATCAGGTCGGAGTTCCAACTAGAAGAAATATCCGAGTTCCAAACGGGTATAAATATTGGAGTAGAATCTAATACTGCCCACCTACCAGGGCCGTTAGCTGCATAAATTACTGAGTTGTCAATTGCTGCGGTAGAGTTTTTTCGCCATGTAGCAATTTTCCAGTTGGTCGTATCTACCCCAACCGCAAAAACCAACCCATCTTCATCGGTATTGTCAAGCAAAAAACTAGACATTGCGGCAACATTTGGGAACCAAAAAAAACTTGCTTTATAGTTAGGCATTTTATTTACAAATAGATTTTTGTTCTATCGCTAGATTGCAATGTTAACCTCTCTATTGTATTAGACTTTAGTCGTCTTAACAAGGTTTTTAATTGATAGCTATAGGTAAAATCATCCTCTACCACTTTCACGATAGGAATAGAATTACTTTCTAAATCTACTGGTAGCGTAATTGGTTTATTCTCAATCACAGTATTGTCAATAACAACGGTTGACGCTACTGTTGGGGGTATGTTTGGATTGGTAGTTGGGATTGTTAACGCTACCCCCGTTTTAGGGATTAATTGAACAGTCAAAGCCGATGGTGAAACAACAGGTGTCGGGGTTCCCTCAATACCCCCGGATGCCACATAACTAAACGTCGCACCGGAAAACGTTGTAGTTGGGATAAATGTTAAATTAGAGATACTCGCTGCGGGTATTTCTTGACCGCTTGTTACTGCTACACCCTCAAGATATAAGACACCCTCTCCTGATGGTGGTAACGAGGTTATGTTGTAGCTTAGGACTTTTTGGGGTGAACTTATGGGAGTGGAAACGGATGTTTCACCAAGCCACAATAACTCCATCAAAAGTGAGTTTTCCTTCTGGGAAAAGTCCATACTGATCCCATGTGCTAAATGACAATAAGCATCCTCACATTCCTTTACATCTACCCTGAAAGTGGGTTTAAAACTGCCAGAAATCCAGTCTTGGGTAAATGGTAAAATCAACTCATGTATATAACTTTGCCCTTGCCTTAGATAGTATATAACTTCTCCCACGGCATCAACAATTTCACCCGTGATCACTTCCCCTAAATCGGTAATTTCTCGACTAGGTAAAAACTCAGAACTTTTGGCATCTTCCCACTTTTTGCGGTAAACAACGGGCTTATCAATCC
>JBIPMC010000407.1:0-5592 GCA_044369345.1 Terrimicrobiaceae bacterium | reverse complement strand
TCAATCCCTAAAAGGGTTTCAGAGGCTTTGAATCGTAGGATGCTTAGGAGTGCGTTTCGGCTTGTTATGTTTCAATCCCTAAAAGGGTTTCAGAGGCTTTGAATCAAGTTAAAACCGAAGAAACAGAACTAGGAATCATGTTTCAATCCCTAAAAGGGTTTCAGAGGCTTTGAATCTTTGTTTTTAATCATTTGCTTGCTTTGCATAAATAAGTTTCAATCCCTAAAAGGGTTTCAGAGGCTTTGAATCAAATTAGAGGGGGGACTAGGGAAGGTAGTTCCTTTGTTTCAATCCCTAAAAGGGTTTCAGAGGCTTTGAATCTTGGATTTGGCACTGTTCAGGCTAACGGTAAATTCGTGTTTCAATCCCTAAAAGGGTTTCAGAGGCTTTGAATCGCGATCGCCCTGCACATCGTCCCCTATTAGGCGATCGTTTCAATCCCTAAAAGGGTTTCAGAGGCTTTGAATCTAAGCGATCGTCCTGAATGGTCTGAGTTGCTAATTGTTTCAATCCCTAAAAGGGTTTCAGAGGCTTTGAATCCAAATGGTTTAGTATATGTTGATCCTCCATACCCAGTTTCAATCCCTAAAAGGGTTTCAGAGGCTTTGAATCGAAAGTGGTGAGCATCAAAAAAGAATGTATATGCGTTTCAATCCCTAAAAGGGTTTCAGAGGCTTTGAATCGCGACTTAATTTGTCTGCTAAGGCGATCGCTAATGGTTTCAATCCCTAAAAGGGTTTCAGAGGCTTTGAATCTTTTTCCAGTAGCAGCTAATTCAGCCTTGTTAATCGTTTCAATCCCTAAAAGGGTTTCAGAGGCTTTGAATCCTAAAGGGGCACTTGCTGTAGGTACGGGAGTGCTGTTTCAATCCCTAAAAGGGTTTCAGAGGCTTTGAATCCTAAATAATCAATCCATCAAGATTGGCGATCCTGTAGGTTTCAATCCCTAAAAGGGTTTCAGAGGCTTTGAATCGCAGCTATACACCGAATATTGCGCGGTGAATCCTGTTTCAATCCCTAAAAGGGTTTCAGAGGCTTTGAATCAGAGCTTCCGCTTTGATTTCAGCACGCAAATCTGTCCGGTGAATCCTGTTTCAATCCCTAAAAGGGTTTCAGAGGCTTTGAATCTTGATGCTTTGCTAGAGGCGATCGCGAAGATGAAGTGGTTTCAATCCCTAAAAGGGTTTCAGAGGCTTTGAATCAAGGCGAAAAAGCAAAGCCCGAAAAGGAGAAAAGCCGTTTCAATCCCTAAAAGGGTTTCAGAGGCTTTGAATCAGTGTCGAAAAATCAAAGCCTAGTCGTGGCAAAAAGTTTCAATCCCTAAAAGGGTTTCAGAGGCTTTGAATCAGGCGGAAATGAGGGTGCTGATAAAGAAGCAAAATTGTTTCAATCCCTAAAAGGGTTTCAGAGGCTTTGAATCCTTAGGTCATTTGTTGTTTAGTCTCGTAATACCTTGTTTCAATCCCTAAAAGGGTTTCAGAGGCTTTGAATCAGGCGGAACTGCTGTAGGAATAGCTAGAGCACGTGTTTCAATCCCTAAAAGGGTTTCAGAGGCTTTGAATCCGATGAAGAATAAAAGCTTTCTGCCCAATCTGCCTGGTTTCAATCCCTAAAAGGGTTTCAGAGGCTTTGAATCCTGCATTCACTATCGCGGAGTGACTTGTAAATAAAAGTTTCAATCCCTAAAAGGGTTTCAGAGGCTTTGAATCTTAAATCCGTAATAGTTATGTAATCTGGAATCATTTGTTTCAATCCCTAAAAGGGTTTCAGAGGCTTTGAATCTCAATTGCAGAATGGGTACACAAAGCCAATGACTGTTTCAATCCCTAAAAGGGTTTCAGAGGCTTTGAATCAAAAGCTAAAGAAGCATATAAGCAGTACGAGGCGTTTCAATCCCTAAAAGGGTTTCAGAGGCTTTGAATCACAACAAATGTCATCGCTCTGAGCTGCGGTTTGAGTCGTTTCAATCCCTAAAAGGGTTTCAGAGGCTTTGAATCATCGCACCTTCATTACTGATTAATTGTTTTGCTCCTGTTTCAATCCCTAAAAGGGTTTCAGAGGCTTTGAATCGCCCATTGCAGACAAAGCAAGCTGATGAGCCATGTTGGTTTCAATCCCTAAAAGGGTTTCAGAGGCTTTGAATCCATGGGTTTATGATATATTTAATTTGCCAGTAGAGTGTTTCAATCCCTAAAAGGGTTTCAGAGGCTTTGAATCCTTACGGAGCTTGGGGATAGCGCGATAGTTACCCTCGTTTCAATCCCTAAAAGGGTTTCAGAGGCTTTGAATCACTATAAGCATCCTGATTATCAGGAATATCGCCATGTTTCAATCCCTAAAAGGGTTTCAGAGGCTTTGAATCTTTAATTGATTTGCGCTTGAAGTTGCTAAATTAAGTTTCAATCCCTAAAAGGGTTTCAGAGGCTTTGAATCAAATTCAAACTAATCCGCACCATCCGCACAACTGAAGTTTCAATCCCTAAAAGGGTTTCAGAGGCTTTGAATCATCTAATGATTGGCTGCTATAGAGATGAATACTACGTTTCAATCCCTAAAAGGGTTTCAGAGGCTTTGAATCGCATTACGATTACCGTTACCACGGCTGCTATTAAGGTTTCAATCCCTAAAAGGGTTTCAGAGGCTTTGAATCACAAAAGTCGTAGAATAAAATCATCATTATTAAATGTTTCAATCCCTAAAAGGGTTTCAGAGGCTTTGAATCTTGAGTAGCGTGGAAGTGGTGGATCAAAGTTCCGAAGTTTCAATCCCTAAAAGGGTTTCAGAGGCTTTGAATCTTGTCTAGATTCGTTAGCGTCAATTACAGCATATCGGTTTCAATCCCTAAAAGGGTTTCAGAGGCTTTGAATCTAAATAAATTGGTGCTTGAAAACAGCAAAGCAACCTTGTTTCAATCCCTAAAAGGGTTTCAGAGGCTTTGAATCGTATTTAGTTTTTGGGATCGATGGCTAGGATTAGGTTTCAATCCCTAAAAGGGTTTCAGAGGCTTTGAATCAAATCGCACAAATCGCAACCTCACTCAATGTCTCCCCAGTTTCAATCCCTAAAAGGGTTTCAGAGGCTTTGAATCTGTAAGAAGCCCGACCGCTAAAGTAAGTAGTTGTGTTTCAATCCCTAAAAGGGTTTCAGAGGCTTTGAATCAGTCTTGACCGATGAGTTCCCACACCTCAGTCCGTTGTTTCAATCCCTAAAAGGGTTTCAGAGGCTTTGAATCTGACATTGCCTAGAGGCTCTAATGTGTTGCCCGCAGTTTCAATCCCTAAAAGGGTTTCAGAGGCTTTGAATCAAATCAAAGAGATTCATTGCGAAAATCTTCTATTAGGTTTCAATCCCTAAAAGGGTTTCAGAGGCTTTGAATCCCCTTTGTTGATATTGCTGGTAATGCATATAGCTATGTTTCAATCCCTAAAAGGGTTTCAGAGGCTTTGAATCCACGTATCAGCATCAGTCTTAAAGCTGATTAAGTCAGGTTTCAATCCCTAAAAGGGTTTCAGAGGCTTTGAATCATACCAACACCCTCAAATACTCGACCATCAGGCATGGTTTCAATCCCTAAAAGGGTTTCAGAGGCTTTGAATCCAATCTGAGGTAAAACCTCAGATTGAATCACATTTGTTTCAATCCCTAAAAGGGTTTCAGAGGCTTTGAATCCACTCCGTTAAGCAATGCATGGCGAGAATTGAATCGTTTCAATCCCTAAAAGGGTTTCAGAGGCTTTGAATCAACACCATCAGCAGCTTTTGTCATGTAGGCTAGTTGTTTCAATCCCTAAAAGGGTTTCAGAGGCTTTGAATCATCTATCAATACGAACGAACTCATAGATCCAAAAGTTTCAATCCCTAAAAGGGTTTCAGAGGCTTTGAATCTGCTTGGAGCTAATCAGGCTAAACGATTAGCGGATGTTTCAATCCCTAAAAGGGTTTCAGAGGCTTTGAATCCCTTAGATCAAACCGCACTTACTACGTGCGAACTGGTTTCAATCCCTAAAAGGGTTTCAGAGGCTTTGAATCCCAACTGGCTTTAAGCGAGAGTGGCGGAATGGTAGTTTCAATCCCTAAAAGGGTTTCAGAGGCTTTGAATCTTGCTGACGATTTAGAGTCTACTCTTTTTAATGCTGAAGTTTCAATCCCTAAAAGGGTTTCAGAGGCTTTGAATCTTCTAGCGCTTTTTCTCCCTTTGGTCCTAATGGGGTATCGTTTCAATCCCTAAAAGGGTTTCAGAGGCTTTGAATCGAAAAATGCACTCGCTAAAGGTGAATTAGATCGCAGTTTCAATCCCTAAAAGGGTTTCAGAGGCTTTGAATCAAAGAGGGGCTGAGAGAAAAAGATGACTAGATTTTATGTTTCAATCCCTAAAAGGGTTTCAGAGGCTTTGAATCTTAAATCAGTTAAGTCAAATAGCTTAGATGCTTTTACGTTTCAATCCCTAAAAGGGTTTCAGAGGCTTTGAATCATCTGGTACAATTAGTTTACAACTAAATAAATTAAGTTTCAATCCCTAAAAGGGTTTCAGAGGCTTTGAATCTCAGAACTCATCGCACAAAGCCCGTGAGTATAGGCGTTTCAATCCCTAAAAGGGTTTCAGAGGCTTTGAATCCATTGCAGATTCGGCGTGGTCAAGTCCTGTTCTTGGTTTCAATCCCTAAAAGGGTTTCAGAGGCTTTGAATCCTTCCTGACTGGTATTTGTACTGAAATCAAAACCTGTTTCAATCCCTAAAAGGGTTTCAGAGGCTTTGAATCCCTGATTCTTTGCTTGAAAAAAAGAAGGTCGGCAAGTTTCAATCCCTAAAAGGGTTTCAGAGGCTTTGAATCCTATCTACTCTCAAAGATGAGTTAGCTACCTTCTTTGGTTTCAATCCCTAAAAGGGTTTCAGAGGCTTTGAATCACGCCAAGCAATTTACTTGTAATGGCTACATTATTGTTTCAATCCCTAAAAGGGTTTCAGAGGCTTTGAATCTAGTAGAAATCTTCCAGCAGTAGGCGATCGCATCATAGTTTCAATCCCTAAAAGGGTTTCAGAGGCTTTGAATCGCTCCGATACCTCCAAAGAAGTCGATATGTGTGAGGGTTTCAATCCCTAAAAGGGTTTCAGAGGCTTTGAATCAAGTGGATTGCTAGCAGAGTTAGGCATTGCGCCTGTTTCAATCCCTAAAAGGGTTTCAGAGGCTTTGAATCGAGGCAAATCAGATCTAATTGCAGGGCTAGCACTGTTTCAATCCCTAAAAGGGTTTCAGAGGCTTTGAATCAGCCAACCAAAGAAGCCGAAGCGAGAATCGAAGAGTTTCAATCCCTAAAAGGGTTTCAGAGGCTTTGAATCCATATTCCTAGTCGGTCGTCTCACAATTCCCACGGCTGTTTCAATCCCTAAAAGGGTTTCAGAGGCTTTGAATCAAGCCGATTTTTGAAAGCGTTAAAGCGATCGCAAAAACTGTTTCAATCCCTAAAAGGGTTTCAGAGGCTTTGAATCGGGTTCCCAAATTCAGCGCAAGCAGATAAATTTGCTGTTTCAATCCCTAAAAGGGTTTCAGAGGCTTTGAATCATTCGGGCTTGGTTTGTATCTCTATAGCAAGTAA
>JBIPMC010000466.1:0-5595 GCA_044369345.1 Terrimicrobiaceae bacterium | reverse complement strand
AGGTACTCGCGGATCGCCTCGCGGGCCCGGGGGTATTTCTCGCCCAGCGAGACACCCTTCCACCGCATCACCTTCGCCCGGGTCCGCAGCTCGTCCCAGGCCACGCCGCTTTTCACCAGCGGCTCGGCCGACATCCCGTCGTGCTCGAGCTCGTCGGCCAGCTCGGAGAAGTGGGCCGAGACCGCCGCGGCGTCGGCGGCCGCGTCGGGGCCGACGAACATCCCGCGGAGGTCGATCGGGGCGTCGGGGGCGGGCGGCGCCGGCGTCGGAGCCGTCGGCCCCGATCGGGCCCACATCACGGCCGCCGCGGCCAGGAGCGCCGCCCCGGCCAGGTGCTTCCGCTCAATCATGGGAGCCTTGGCCGCCAGCCAGGCCGCCAGGCTGGTGATCTGGTTGCCGGCGAACAGGTACGCAGCCCCCGCGATCAGCAGCAGGACGAAGAGATCCATGATCAGGCCCTCACGAGTGGAAGCAGCTGCTCGATCGCCCCGGACGCGATCGCCAAGACGAGCGACCGCACCGGAGACCGAACGAGAAGCCAGAGCGGGTAGACGGCCGCGGGGACGGCCTTGTCGGCCACCGCGTCGAACAGGCTGACCACGGCCTCCAGGGCCAGCGCCTTCTTCTCCGCGCCGGTCATCGCGCCCACGGTGTCGAGGGCGGTCACGACCAGCCGGAGCAGGGCCAGCATCAGGTCGCCGAACTCGACCCAGGTCAGGCCGTCGGCGGCGGATGCCTTGGCGGTCTGGACGAAGGCCTGGATCTTGTTCAGGAGGCCGGCGTCGAGGTTCGTGGCCACGGCCACGGAGGCGGAAGAAATCATGGGTGGGTTTCCTTTCAGCCGGTGGCGATTCGCATCCTGGCGGCGGCGGCCGCTGCGGCGGCCCGGGCCCCGGCCAGGGTCGAGACCTTGACCGGCGGCGTCCCCCGCGGGACCGGCGCGGCGTCCGGGATCCCCTCGGGGTAGTCGTCGATCCACACGTCCACCTCGAGGCCGGCGGCCGCGGCGGCGGCCCGCTTCTGGGTGCCGGTGCCGCAGAGCAGCAGCCCGGCCAGGTCGAGGTCGCCGAAGGCCAGCCGCAGCTCGTCGCGGTTGGCGTCGGTGTCCTCGCGGCGCGAGATGCACACCACGCGATTGCCGCGCCCCGTGGCGTCCACGATGAAGGACCGCCACAGGCCGGGCGCGGCGGTGAACGTGCGGTCGTAGTCGATCGAGATCGTGAGCGGCTTCGGCTCGGCCCGGGCGGCCACGATGCCGCGGGCGTTCTTCCAGAGCGGGAGCGACCGGGTGCCGATCGAACTCTGGGGGTAGGCCGGGTAGGTGACGGCGGAGATGTCGTAGAGGCCGGAGGCCCGGAACACGGTCCGCGTCACGTTCCCCTTCTCGTCCTCCGTCCAGGCCTCCCCGTCGGGGGCGGCGGTGAACGCGAACGACGAGCCGGTGATCGTGCGGTCCTCGACCAGCATCGCCAGATCCCGGCCGTGGGTCGTCTGGATCGGCCGGTGAACGTATTCGAGGCCCTTGAGCGCCTTCCGGATTTCCAGGCGGCCGTTCGAGGTCCGGCCCGTGATCAGGTGGGACAGGTGGTCGGTCAGGAACGGGACGTCGATCTTCCCGCGCGGATCGTTCGCCTTGCGGTCGACCAGGCTGTCGAAGGCGGTCGGGGCGAACTTCTCGCGGAAGCCGCCGAGATCCACGGACAGCGAATCCCATGGGGGCGAGATCCCGGTGATCACCGGCGGCTCGCCGTCGCGGGTCTCGACCCGGATCGCGTCGGGGTAGTCGGTCGTCGGCAGATAGCGGCGCTCGATCTCGGCGGTCATGCGTCTTCCTCCTGGTCCAGCGGCTCGGCCGACAGCTCCGCCACCCGCTTCCCGACCGTGAACTCGGTCGGCTGGCCGTCCTGGTAGACGCGGACGCTGGCGGCCGGCTCGGCCTCCGTCGCGGCGATCGCGAACGGCGAGCCCTCGACCCCCAGGACCCCGTCGATCATCAGGTGTTCGATCGTGCCCTCCCCGCCGGCCCAGTAGACGTACTGGCCCTCACGGAAGCCCCCGGCCTCCGGGACCCCGGTCCCCGGCCCCCGGGCGGGCTGGGGCTCGTCGGCGGCTGGCTCGTCCTCCGGCTCGTCGGCCGGCTGCGCCACCGGCTCGCCTTCGGGGGCGGCCGCCGCGGCCGCGGCGTTGCCCAGGGTCGAGAACCCAAGCTGCATGAAGGTCTCGTTCGCGGCCTGGTCGTCGAGGACCTCGAGGTCTTCGAAGTCGCGGATCTCATTCGGGGTGATCGCCCCCATGTTGAACATCGACTGGTACAGCGCCGCGCGGCTCGCGGAGTCGCCCCGCAACAGCCCGCGGTTGTCGAGCCGGACGTAGACGTCGTCGCCGTAGACCGGCTGGAGCGCCATGTCGAACGGCCCCTCCATCCGCTTCTGCCAGGGCAGCATGCACCAGACCTGGGCGGAGAGGTGTTCCTGCTCCGGGTTGCTGTATCTCGCCATCTTGGCATCGCCCAGGAGCGTGGACGGGACGCCCCAGTGTCGGCAGATGTCGGGCAGGATCGCGTCCCGGAGCTGCTGGTACTGGCTCTGCTCCATGCTGTTGGATTGCATGGGCGTCAGCGTCATCTTCTTCGTCATCACGGCCGGGGCTCCGCGGTTGGCCCCGCCGTACATCTCGCGGAACATCGTCCGCAGCTGGTCGATCGCGCCCTCGTCGAGCTTCTCGTCGGTCTGGATCACGAAGTCGGGCCGGGCCCCGTTCCGCCAGTAGGCGGTGGCCGCGACGTCGAGCTGACGGGCCAGGCCGATCGAGGTCGCGCACACCTCCGACGGCGCCATTCCCCAGAGGCCGTTTTCGCTCATCCACTTCCAATGGAGGACCTCGTCCTGGCGAAGCGGCACCCAGCCGCCCTTCTCCTGGAGGAACTGGTAGCGGATCGAGTAGTCGGGCAGCTGCTCCACCTTGACGCGGGTCGGGTGCAGGGGGATCAGCGTGGTCATGAACCCCCGGTCGCCAGAGATGATCCGGGCGAAGCCGTTGCCGTGGAGCGCCGTCCAGTAGGCCTGGAGCGACATAAAGTCGAACGACGTCTGCCACGGGTTCGGCCGGCGGCGGATCGCGTAGGAAGCCGGCGGGTTGAACGGGACCTTCCGGCCGTTCGCCAGCGTCTGGTGGATGTGGATCGGCATCACGCCGACCCCCTGCCCGATAAAGCGGCAGACCGCGAAGATCGACGACACCCGGACCGCGATCTCGGGGGTGATGTGGCCCCCCAGCAGATTGCCGCCGGTGCCGCTCCAGGCCGACGGCGAAAGGGCCAGGCTGGACCCCCGGACGGAGAACATCACCGGCCCGGTCGCCTTGCCGCGCCGCCGAGAGGGCCGCTTCGTGGTGGTGGCGGTGGCCTTCTTGGCGGGCATCGGGACGGCGTCCGGGGGGCCGGCGCGTACCGCCGCCGGTCGCCCTAGTGTTGATTACGGCCCCCGAAGGCTTGAACCTCCTACCAGAGCGAAACGATCCGGTAGTCGTCGGGGCTCGGCCCGTCGAGCTGCTCGTCGGCGTCGATCGCCATCGCGAAGGCGTTGGCCGCCGCCGCCAGGCCGTCGATCTTCTCCGTGCTCTTGCCCTTGTCCGGTTTGATCATGCCCGTGGCGTCCGTGTAGACGAGGCAGTGGTTCGCGTTCCAGAGGAGGATCGGATTCTCGAACCGGAACTTCCCCTCGACGACCAGGCCCTCGAGCATCTTGCAGGGCGAGTTGAGCCGGGCGGTCGTCTGGGCGACCCCCTTCACCTCGAGGCCCTCCCGCTGCAGGAAGGTCGCCAGCGGCCCGACCTGCCACGGGTCGCTCCCGACCTTCACGATCCGGTGCTCCTGCCCGAAGGCCAGGATGTCGCGGGCGACCGTCTCGTGATCGAGCCGCGCCCCAGGCGTCACGTTCAGCCAGCCCTCGCGGATCCAGGTCGAGTAGGGGACGCGGTCCTTTCGCTCCCGCTCCGCCACGGTCTCCTCCGGCACCCAGTACCGCATGACAGCGTCCCAGGACCCGTCGGCCGCCTTGAACAGGAAACAGGCCGCGGTCATGTCGAGGTTCGACGCCAGGTCGACGCCGACGACGCAGGGCCGGCCGGCGAGCGCCTCCGGCGGGGGCCGGCGGCAGTTGGCGAAGGCGTCCCCCTTGAACCACTGCTCGTCCCGGCCGTCGGCCCAGACGTTGAGCGAGTAGCGGAGCCAGCGCGAGAACTTCCGGGAATCGGTGGTCGCGTCCTGGTAGTCGGCCGCGAACTCCTCCTCGGAGAAGGTGATCCCCATCGACGGGTTGGCCTTCCGCCAGACGGCCGGATCGGAGAAGTCGTCGTCGGGGGCGGCCGCGTAGATCAGCCCGTAGAAGGACGGGTTCGCGGCCGGGTCGCCGCCGTGCTCGCTGCTCACGAGCTGGGCGTCCTTCCACCACTGGTATCCGACCCCGTTCTTGTTCTCGCCGGCGGTCGAGATCGCGAGGACCAGGCCGTTCGGCGTGGCCCTGGTCGCGTAGGTCAGGGCCGCGATCAGGGCATCCGACTTGTGGGCGTGGATCTCGTCCACGATCACGGACCCGTTCAGCCCTTCGTTCCGGTAGGCGTCGGCCGACAGGCACCGGAGGACGTTCCCGTTCTCGCGGTTCTTGATCAGGCTCTTGGAGTCGACGACCTCGAGCAGCTTCGCCAGCTGGGGGGAGGCCCGGACGAACTTCGACACGACCCGGTAGATCTCGCGGGCCTGGAGGCGGTCGACCGCAGCCAGGTAGACGTCGGAAATCGGGTGGTGGGCGGTCAGGAGGTACTGGGCCAGGGCCGCCATCAGGAAACTCTTCCCCTGTTTCTTCGGGCAGAAGATCCCGGCCCGGCGGTAGCGGAGCCGGCCGTCCGGCCGCTTCCATCCGAACAGCGGCTCGACCACCCGCTCCCGCTGCCAGTCGATCAGGCAGAGCGGCTCGGCGGGCCCGCCGGTGGTCGAGGGCATCCGACAGAATCGCTCGATGAACTCGACCGGGCGGCGGGCGGCCGCGGCGTCGAAGACGTAGCCCGGGCAGGCTTCGGGGCGGTCAGCCCCCGGTGAAGGCCCGGAGGGCGTCGTCTTCGTCTTCGCCATGGTCGTCGGTCTCCGCGGCCGGCAACCGCGCCTCGTCGGCGGCGGTCAGGCCGAACTTCGCCGCCAGTGTGACGAAGTCGCGCCGCGAGTCACGCAGGAGCCGCGCGACCGGAGACACCGCCTGGCCCTTGTCGGTCGAGGTGATCCACCCCTCCGCCGCGATCGTGCGGCCCAGCTCGCGGACGTCGGCATACAAGTGGCAGAGCTGGGCGAAGGCCTCCGCGTGGATCTGGCGGAGCCGGCCCTCGGCCGCGAGGGTCGGGGCGTGGGCCTCCCAGAAGGCGGCGGCCAGCGGCCGCTCGGCGAGGTGGGCCGGGGGAGTTGGGCAGTCCACTTCACTCGCCGCGCGGGACAGCGTGTTGCGGCCGGTGGCGGACCGTTCGGAGCCAGGATCAGGCAGGGGGCCTCGTCTGCCCATTTTCAAGCCTCACGATTTTTTGGAAACCCGACAGAAACTCGCGTTGGGG
>JBIPMC010000007.1:0-17895 GCA_044369345.1 Terrimicrobiaceae bacterium | reverse complement strand
TGCGGTGGCCGATCATCGGACGGCACATCGCACGGTAGGTTTTTTCGGAGACCTCGATCGGGCCGGGAATGAAAAGTTTGGTGTGGTTGCGTTGTGACATGAGTGGGCCAGACTACAAAATCCCGCGTCCACGCCACGAAGAAATTTTGCAATCGCAAGTCGGGCGGGGCATGGTGCATTCCCGAAATCCAAACGCCGTGCCCGCCAAAAAGCCTAAATCGCCCGTCCATTTCGTCAGCGGATCGGATGAGGCATCCGTCAAAAAGACTGCCACCGAACTCGCTGCCAAGCTCGCGCCCGGCGCAGACGCTTTCGGCTTGGAAACCATCGACGGGGCGGTAGAGACGGTCGATCCCTCGATCTCGCGCATCCGCGAAACCACGCAGGCGCTCTCGACGCTCCCTTTCCTCGGCGGCACAAAACTCGTGTGGCTGAAAAGCGCAGCGTTCCTCGCCGACACTGTGGCTGGGCGTTCCGAGGCAGTTCTGGCCGAACTCGAGCACCTCTGCGACCTCGTGGAGGGAGGACTGCCCGATGGTGTGACTTTTTTGATGAGCGCTCCGGAGGCTGACAAGCGCCGCAGCGCCTACAAACGCCTCTCCAAGCTCGGCACCACCATACTTTGCGACAAGCCCACGCTCGGCTTCGGCGCCGGCGAAGAGGATTTGATCGATTGGACAGCCCAACAGTTGCGCACACGCGGGTTGAAAATTTCGCACGAGGCTGTCGAAATGCTCACCGCGCGTGTGGGCCTTGAGTCCTGCCAACTTCACTCTGAAATCGACAAACTCGAAACGGCCCTCGGCGAGGGGCATGAGATCGTAGCTGACGACATCCGTTCTTTGGTTCCTGCCACACGCGAGAGCGGAATCTTTGATCTCGGCAACGCCATTTCCGCACGCAACCTCCCGCTTGCCCTGGAGACGCTCGAGCAGCTCTTCTACCAAGGAGAAAAAGGCGTCGGCATCCTCCTCGCCTCAATCGTTCCGACCGTCAGGAACCTCCTTCTCGCAAAAAGCCTGCTCGTCCGCCACAAGCTCCACCCACCTGCCGAACCTCAATTTTTCGCCCGTGATCTCAACCGCCTCCCGCCACACGAAACCGAGCATTTGCCGCGAAAAAAAGACGGCACCCTCAACACCTATGGCCTGGGCCTCGCGGCCAAACACTCGGTCCACTACTCACTCGACGAACTCCAGCGCGGCTTCCACGGCTGCGCCGAGGCCAATCAGAAGCTTATCACCAGCCAAGGCTCGGAAAGCGTGGTCCTCACTCGCCTGCTCGTCGGCTTCATGCAGCGCTCGGCTGCAAGTCTAGCTCGACGGTGAGGGGCTAGGCGACGGTGTCGGTGTGGGCCCGGGAATGCCCCGCCCAGTCAGATACTTTTCAAGAAAATCGATGGCTCCGGAGAGATTCAAGCCCTCGCTGTTCACTCGTCTGGTCAGGTTTCGATTGTATTCAGCCGTAGCCTTACTGAAGCCTGCGTAACCATATTCGAAGCTGGTTACTGTCCCATTGCTCGAGGTGGTGAAAACTTCAGGAGCGGAAGCCAGCAAGTAGCCTGTCATTTTTTCCGCATAGACGGCCTTCATATCGCCGCCGACGCCAGTGTTGCGGTCCATCGGACCAACAACCTGAAGAGCGGCGTTGTCCGAACTGCTTGATGAGCCAAAGAGAACAACATCGCGGCGACCGGCATAATCACGAACTTCGCTATAATTTCCGGTCACAAAATTGGCGGCCTTGTAGAAGGTGAATTTGTTGGGGTCTGTGAGAACAACTATCGACGAAAATGAGGATTCCCCGGGCTCAACAACGAGAAACCCATCTTTGAAAAAGGTGTAGTTCACGCTGCGACCGGTCTTATCGAGCTTAAGATCGTAAATTAAAACAGGGGATGGAGTCGGCGAGGGAGTTGGAGATGCGCTTTGAGCAAAGGAGGAGACTTGAAATGAAAAAAGCAGCACGGACAAAAGCAGCAGACGAGATTTCATAATTGTATAGTTATTTAGCACCTCCATCCGCGTCAATCCGAGGCAAACTGCGCATCAAAACAACTCACCTTGCATTCTTGCTGGCTCTGGCGTCGGAGCGGAAAAACCGACCTCGGCTTCAATTTCCTTGAGGAGGTTTTTAAATTCGCAGTCGCGCAGGGCGGTGATCAATTCGGGATACCGGGGGTGGATTTCAAGGGACTCCCATGGCTCGGGGAGGGCGAGGTGGTCGTCGAGGCGGACCATCTCGCGATTGGCAAGGATGAGCTCGCGGTGGGTGGTGATTTTTTCGCGGAGCTTGGGTTTAGCAATGGCGGAGGGGTTATCGAGAAAGGTTGCTATTCCGCCGTGTTCGTTGACCAGCGCGGCAGCGTTTTTTTCGCCGATGCCGGGCACGCCGGGTATGTTGTCAGAGCTGTCGCCCGTGAGCGCCAAAACATCAGCGATGTGCGCGGGATCGACGCCCCATTTTCCACGCACGGCGACGGCGTCCAGCAAGGCGAAAGACTCGGTCGCCTTGAGGTCTTTTTTTACCGTGGAGTAGATCGAAATCCCCTCGCCAACGAGTTGAAGGATGTCCTTGTCGTTTGTCGCCACCACCACATCGGCTCCGGCTCGGCGGGCTTGAACGGCATACGCGGCAATAAGATCATCGGCCTCAGTGTCTTGCATCTTAATGCAGGCCACGCCGAGGAGCGGTGTGTGAGTTTGGAGCCAATCCTCCTGCGGGCGCAGGTCGTCGGGCATCTCGGTTCGGTTCTGTTTATAGGCAGGCTGGAGTTCTGTGCGGCGCGCGGGGAGGCCGCAATCCCAGATCACAGCAGCGCGTTCGGGCTTCACATCGGCAAGCATTTTCCGGAGGGCCTTAATGAAACCGTAGATGGCGTTTGTCGGCTCGCCGCGTGAGTTTTTCAGGCCCCGAATCGCGAAGTAGGAGCGGTAGAGATAATAGTGGCCGTCAACGAGCAGGAGTCTCATGGAGCTTTGGGGTTTGAAAAAACGAGCGCACATCCGGCCTCTGTGACGAGGTTTTGGAGGCGAGAGCGAAACTCCCGGTCGGCCTCGGGGAGGAGGCCAGTGTCGAGCACTTGCTTCCTCGCGGCGAGGCGGAGTTGGCGGAGCATCCGAATCTGAATGTTCTCGGGCAGCGACTCCCAATACCTCCCCCTGCCTAGCACGGTGGGCGTTTGTTTGAGTTCCAGCGTGAGGATTTTTGTCTTTGGAAAAACCGCATCCGCTTCGCGGCCGCCACGCCGGATATTCATATTGATCGGATCGCGGCCGGCGATACCGGCTTCCATGCGAAAATCCGCCCTCACTCGAGGCTGACTCCCGTCCTCGAGCAGGATGTCGATCGGTAGCTCGACCAACACCTCGCGAGTCGCCGTGACGAGGATTTCGGCGCGCGCGGTTTGGGTAAACAGCACCCCGGCATTCGCCGAGATGCGCGGCGTGATGGGGAACTTCTCCGAAAAAATCCGCTCGATCCGATTTGCGGCCTTCACGGCATTGTCCATCGGCAGGATCATGAAAGCCCAAGCCGCCCAGCAAAACAGAGTCGTCACCGCCGCCGCGCCGCCGAATGCCAGCCAGAACAAACCTCGTTTCATAGAAAATCAGCTCTGGCGGCCAAGGAGTTGCTCGGCGATGGCGCGAAGAAAGTCGGCATTTTTTCCAAAAGGCTCGAGCGCCTTGAGCGCGGCGTTAGTCAGTCGCGCAGCCTCGAGCCGGGATTTTTCGAGCCCGAACACCGCCGGATAAGTCGCTTTCCCGGCGGCGGCGTCCTTGCCCGTGCTTTTGCCGAGATTTTCGCTGGTTTGGGTGATGTCGAGAATGTCGTCCACGATCTGGAAGGCCAGGCCGAGGTTTTCGCCGAACCGGCTGAGCACCTTGACTTGGGCGGGAGTGGTGTTCGCGCTCATCGCTCCTAGTCGCAGGCTCACCGAGATCATGGCAGCGGTTTTTCCCCGGTGAATAAATAACAACTCTGCAGGTGTGGCCTGGCGCTTCTCGGCCTCCATATCGGCAACCTGACCTCCGACGAGAAACAAACTTCCCGCTGCCTTCGACAACTCGCGAAAAAACTCCCCTTCCCCGTAGCGCTCGGTCTCTTTCGTTTTGCCCAAAATTTCGAACGCGATTGTCGCCAGCGCATCGCCCGCCAGCACGGCCACCGCTTCGCCAAAGACCTTGTGCGTGGTCGGCCGGCCTCGGCGGAAGTCGTCATCGTCCATGCAAGGCAGGTCGTCATGAATCAACGAGTAGGTGTGAATGCATTCGACGGCGCACGCTGCGGGCAGGGCGCACGAGGTTTTCCCGCCACAAGCCTCGGCAGCCGCGAGGCAAAGGATCGGCCTCAACCGCTTGCCGCCCGCGAAAACCGCATATCGCATCGCCCGGTGCAGCGTGGCAGGCCGTATTTGTTCCGGCGGCAACCAGCGGTCGAGCGCACGGTCCACTTGCTTGTGGAGCGAGGCGATGCGGGTTTTCACATTCATGGCAAGGCATGCACAGATAGTCGCCGCTACACCCCCGAACAATCCCCAACTCGAAAAACACGATTGAAAACTTTTCCAACCAACGCCGACCACTATGATCCAACGCCATGTTGCCGTTGAAAATCGCCGTCCTCGGATCCGGAAAAGGTTCGAATTTCCGCGCCATCCTGAACGCCGCCATGGCGGGCCAGCTCAAAATCCAACCTGTACTCGCCATTTCCGACAACGCCGATGCCGGCCTGCTCAACCTTGCCGAAAACCTCGGCGTCACCACGAAGCTCATCCACGAGCCGAAATTCCGCACGCGCCTTTCGGAGGAAATCGAGACCGATTTGGTCGAAGCCGTTCGCGCCAGCGGGGCCGAACTCATCGTCCTTGCTGGCTGGCTGCGCATGGTGAAATCCCGAATGCTCGAGGCCTTCCCGCGCCGGATCATCAACATCCACCCCTCGCTCCTGCCCGCCTTTCCGGGTTTGGAGGCCTGGAAGCAGGCTCTCGAGGCGCGCGTGGAAAAAACCGGCTGCACCGTGCATTTCGTCGATGGCGGTATGGATACCGGCGAGATCATTGCGCAGAATGAAGTTCCCGTCCTCCCCGGCGATACCGCAGAGACCCTCCACGCCCGCATTCAGGACGCGGAGCACCGCCTTTACCCCGAGGTGATCGCCCGCTTCGCCCGGCGCGAGCTTTTGTAAAAATCGCCCGAGGATTTCACCCCGCTTTTCATGGCCACGATGGCGAACATCATTGAGTCATGGAAAAAGAACTAAAATCCATATTGGAAGCCGAGCACCTCGAGCATCTCGCCCCGAAGTTCGATGAGCAGGGAGTCACGGATAACATCCTCGACCAACTCGAGGACTCCGATCTCCGAGAGCTCGGCGTCGAGAAGCTTGGCGAGCGCAAGCGCCTGCTCAGCGCCTTCATGCAAAACCGCGACATCCCGCTTGCAGGCACCGTGATGATCGCCGTGGGAGGCGGGGTGATGCCGACCGACTCGGAGCTTTCGGGCCTGCGCGTCGAGGAATTCGAGATCGGCAAATACCCGGTCATGCAGGAGGAGTGGGAATGGGTGAGGATTTGGGCGCTCGCGAAAGGCTACGAGCTGGAGACCGGCTACGGCACTGGCAGCTCCCACCCGGTCACTCATGTGAGTTGGTATGACGCCGTGAAGTGGTGCAACGCCAAGAGCGAGCACGAACTCCTCGAGCCCGTTTATTACATGGAGGGGAAAGTTTTTCGGAATGGCGAGTTTGGACCCGACGGCTCACGCCTCATCACCTGGCATAAAAAAGCGAGAGGTTGCCGGCTCCCCACCGAGGCCGAGTGGGAATGGGCTGCGCGCGGCGGGCCGGTCAGCCAAGGCCATACTTTCAGCGGCAGCGACCAGCCCGAGGAAGTCGGCTGGTATGAGAAAAACTCGAACGGCGCCGCGAAGCCCGTGGGCCTCAAAAACGCCAACGAACTCGGCATCCACGACATGAGCGGAAATGTCTGGGAATGGTGTTGGGATATGGACCAGAGCGGCTCCGCACACCGCATCCGCGGGGGAAGTTGGAATCACCATGCCAACCACGGCACCGTGCGCTACCGCATCAGCCGCAGCCCGGAGACTCGCTATGGCGTGATCGGCTTCCGCCTCGCGCGCAACCCATGAGATTATGGAGGCATCGAACATACGATTGAAGGCCGCGCTGGAGGCGACACGCCTCGACCGGCTCGCCCAGCGATTCACTGACGAAGGCATAGGCGATGACATCCTCTACCAGCTCCGCGAGGAGGATCTCGAAAAGCTCGGCGTCACCCGCATGGGCGACCGCAAGAGGCTAATTGCGATTTTTCAGAAAATCTTTGCCAATGGCGCATCCGGCACCGCAATGGTCGAAGTGAAAGGCGGCGTGCTGCCTGAGGACTCTGAGCTGAAAGGTGCGATGGTGAAAACTTTCCTGATCGGGAAATTTCCTGTGCTTCAGGATGACTGGGAGTGGGTGCGCGTGTGGGGTATTTGCAACGGCTACGACCTCGGTGCCGGCCAGGCCAACGGCTCCTTCGCACCGATCACCCATGTGAATTGGTATGACGCTGTGAAATGGTGCAATGCCAAGAGCGAACACGAGGGGCTTGAGCCCTCCTTCACTTGCGAGGGAGAAATCTACCGGAAGGGCGAATTCGGCCCCAGCGGATCGAAACTCATCCAGCGAAACTCCAACTCACCCGGCTACCGCCTGCCCCACGAGTCCGAGTGGGAATGGGCGGCCATCGGCGGGATTCTCCGGCAGCAGGAATTGATTTCCTTCACCTCAGAATCGCAGACGACCCTTAGACGCCCCAGCTGGCAGACTATGCGGGAGCCGGTTTTCAACGAACTCGGCATCTACAACATGACTTCGAATGTCTGGGAGTGGTGCTGGGATCACGACAACCTTCAAACAGCGCACCGCATCCGAAGCGGGGCGTTGAACAGCTTTTCGGAAAAAGGCCACCCACCCTTGCACATCAGCCGCAGCCCGGACAGCCGACTCAGCGTTCTGGGCTTCCGCCTCGCGCGAAATGTTTGAAGTTCTCCAATACCGATCTTGAGCGTGGTCGCTGGGCGGGGCAGATTCCCAAGCTCCATGTCCCGCTTCCGACTTTACGATCTTAACCCCGAGCAACAACGCGCCGCCACACACGAGAGCGGCCCGTTGTTGATCCTCGCGGGCGCGGGAACAGGAAAAACCCGCACGATCGTCGCGCGGATCACCTGGCTCGTTTCCACTGGCACGCCGGCCTCGAAAATCCTCGCGGTCACTTTCACCAACAAAGCCGCCCGAGAGATGAAGGAGCGCATCGCCGGCATGCTCACCGAGGAGCAGGCGGATGACATCACAGCCTCGACCTTCCACGCGCTCTGCGTCCGCATTCTCCGGGCCGACGCCGATAAGCTCGGCTACAAAAACAACTTCACGATCTTCGACGAAGGCGACCAGCTCGGGCTCATCAAAAAAGTCATCAACCGAGTGACAGCAAAGGACGAAAAGCTCGACCCAGGCCTCGCGAAGAATCTTATCAGCAAAGCCAAAAACAACGGTTGGGCAGCCCCGCAGGATGACGAGACCGTGATCGGCGCGGTTTACTCCCGATACAACCGCGAACTCCACGCGCTGAACGCGATGGATTTCGATGACCTGCTTGTCCAAGCCGTGAAGCTACTCAACGAGCACCCGTCCGTCCGCGAAAAATGGCGCGGGAGATTTTCTCACATGCTCGTGGATGAGTTTCAGGATACCAACCGCCTCCAACTAGATCTCGTGAGCCTGCTCGCAGCGGGCGATCCGCCGAATGTTTGCGTGGTGGGCGATGACGACCAGAGCATCTACGGCTGGCGCGGCGCGGAGGTCTCGAACATCCTCGAATTCGAAAAACATTTTCCCAATCCGGCGGTCGTGCGGCTCGAGCAAAATTACCGCAGCACGAACCAAATCCTCACTGCCGCAAACCGGCTCATCAAAAACAACCCCCGGCGCCGTGTCAAAAACCTCTGGAGCCCGAACCAAGGCGGCGATCCGGTGCATGTCGTCGCCGTGCCGGATGACAAAACCGAGGCGGAATTTGTGGTCGGCGAAGCCGGCGCGATCCGCAACGCGGGCGGCCTGCCGTGGGAGCATTTCGCGGTGATATACCGCATGAACGCCCAATCCCGCTTGCTGGAGGAAAACCTCCGCCGGATGCGGATTCCCTATCGCCTCGTCGGCGGGAAGAGTTTTTTCGACCGCCGCGAGGTAAAGGACATTCTCGCCACGATCACCTGCCTCGTGAATCCGCAGGATGACATCTCGCTCCTGCGAATCATCAACACCCCCCCGCGCGGCATCGGCGCGACAACAGTCGCGCTCGCTCTCGAGCAAAGCGCCAAGGCCCACCGCAGCCTCTTCGACACACTCACCGATCCGGCCTTCGAGCAGGAGGTGAGCCGCAAAACAGCTGCGTCGATCCGGGCGTTCGCCGAGGAACTCGCCGCCACGCGTATCCACCTCCTCACGCCCGGCGCGGACGCCTGTGCGCTCGTGACCCGCTACCTCACCGACTCCGGGTATTTTGAGGATTTGAAGCGCTCGTGCAAAACGCCCGAGGAGGCGCTCAACCGCGAGTCCGGCGCCAAGGAAATCCTCAACGCCCTCGCCACCCAGCAGGCGAAAAAGCGCGGAAGCGTGCAGGATTTCCTCGATGAACTCTCCCTCAACCGCGAGCGCGAGGAGGACAAGAAGGACGACGGCAAGGGCGTCACACTCATCACGCTCCACGCCGCGAAGGGTCTGGAGTTCCCGCATGTGTTCCTGATCGGCGCGGAGGACGGCCTGTTGCCGCACGAGCGCTCGAAAAGCGAAGGCACGGTGGACGAGGAGCGACGACTTTTCTATGTCGGCATCACTCGCGCGATGAAGTCGCTCACGATCACGCATTGCCGGAACCGGATGAAGTTCGGCTCCGCGATGCACTGCCGACCCAGCCCTTTTCTGAAAGAGATCGAAGGCGAAGGCGTCCACGCCGAGACCCACGAGGACATCATGTCCAAGCCCGTCGCCGACGAGGATGTGGCCATGTCCTTCGCCAATCTCCGCGCGATGTTGGCGGAGGATTGAGGCGATTTTTCGGGCGAGACTTCCTCGTCTGATCAAAAAGCAACACCCTCGCTGCCGGTGTTGATTTTTTCGCAGACGGAAAAGCCTTTCCCCTACGCACGGCTGGCTGGCACGGCGTTTGCTTAAAGATCGCCCGAACCGCAAAGAGCGGTGCAAAACACAGCATCAATGAAAAAAACAACACTCATCAAATCAGGGATCGCCGCGCTGGCTATTGCAGCAAGCGGTCTATTCACAATAAACCCCGCCTTTGCGCAGGAAGCCGTCGCCGTCGTTACCGAAACGGTCGTCGTCGAAACCGCTGAGGCCGCTCCAGCTGAGCCGACGATGGAACAGCGCATCGCGGACCTCGAGGCCTATGTGAACAACGGGGCTAGAACTCCGGATGTCGCCTCCAAGGTCGCTGGCCCCGGCCCCGGTCACAATGCGTGGCAAATGACCAGCACGGCGCTCGTGCTTTTCATGACGCTTCCCGGCTTGGCGCTTTTCTACGGCGGCCTCGTCCGTTCCAAAAATGTGCTGTCGATCCTCGCGATGACGATGGGCATCGCCGGTTTGGTAACGATTCTTTGGTTCCTCTGCGGCTACAGCCTCACTTTCTCGGGCGGGAACGCCTTCCTGGGGGACCTCGCTCAAGCCTGCTTCAACGGCATGAAGCCCGGAAATGTGGGCGCGGGCTACTACTGGATCTCGGATTATATCTGGGCCATGTTCCAACTGACCTTCGCGATCATCACCCCGGCGCTCATCTTCGGCGCCACGGCAGAACGCATGAAATTTTCGGCGGTTCTCCTTTTCACAGCGATCTGGATGTTTGTTGTCTACTTCCCACTCGCCCACATGGTCTGGGCGGTAAATGGTTTCATGTGCGGACCGCTTAACCCCGACGCCGGCATCAAAGCCATCGACTTCGCGGGCGGCACCGTCGTTCATATGAGCTCCGGCTGGTCCGCGCTCGTTCTTTGCATTATCCTCGGGCCCCGTCTCGGCTTCGGCAAACAGCCAATGGCTCCACACTCCATGGTTCTCTGCATGATCGGCACCGGAATGCTCTTCGTGGGCTGGTTCGGCTTCAACGCAGGCTCCGCGCTCGGCGCCGACGCCATCGCTGCGAACGCTTTCACCACCACCTTCCTCTGCGCCGCTACTGCCGGATTCGTCTGGGCCTTGGTCGAGTGGATTACCCGTGGCAAACCCAGCGTGCTGGGCTTCTGCTCCGGCATCGTAGCGGGTCTTGTGGTTATCACTCCTGCTGCCGGATTCGTCACACCCGCCAGCGCCATGATCATGGCGGTTGCCGCCGGTATTTTGCCGTTCTTCGCAGTCGTCTACCTCAAGAAAATGTTAGGCTACGATGACGCGCTCGACACCTTCGGTGTCCATGGCGTGGGCGGCACCATGGGTGCGATCCTCACCGGCATCTTCGCCTCGCCCGAGGCCAACTCGGTGGTTGAGGGTCTCAAAGACGGTCTGCTCATGAACCAAATCAAGGCGAGCGTTCTGACCATCATCCTGTCGGTCATCGCTACCGCAATCATCGCCTACATCGTGAAATTCACCATCGGCCTCCGCGCGACCGACGAAGTCCAGTCCGAGGGTCTCGATACCGCCGAACACGGGGAGGAAGGCTACCTGCTCGAGAAATAACCAATCGATTCCCGGCCGGTTGCCGGCACGACGCGGCCGCCGGCGGGGATGCACTCAAAACACAAAAACCAAAGTCCAATGAAAAAAATCGAAGCAATTATCAAACCGTTCAAACTTGAAGAGGTGAAGGAAGCGCTCGCAGACCTCGGCATCGAGGGAATGACTGTCAGCGAAGTCAAAGGATTCGGCCGCCAAAAAGGCCACACCGAAATCTACCGCGGCAGCGAATACACCGTGGACTTCCTGCCGAAGATCAAAATCGAGGTGGTCGTTGCGGATTCCGCACTCGACCCGGCCCTCTCGGCGATCGTGAAGTCAGCCAAGACCGGCAAAATCGGTGATGGCAAGGTGTTCGTCACTCCCATCGAGGAAGCGATCCGCATCCGCACCGACGAGACCGGAGACAAGGCTATCTAAAAATTAGCACGAACTAAGATCAGGCGGCGGAAGTTCTGTGAGTCTTCCGCCGCCTTTTTCTTTTACCGACACGCCTCCCGATGTTTTGATGCTCCATCAATGATCGAACGCTATTCCCTGCCGAAAATGCGGTCCATTTGGACCGAGCAACGAAAACTCGAAATCTGGCTCGAGATCGAGACCCTCGCCTGCGAGGCGATGGCCGAACTCGGCACGATCCCGCAATCCGACGCCGCCGAAATCCGCGGGAAGGGAGCTTTCGACATCGAAAAAATCCGCGAGATCGAGAAACGCACAAACCACGATGTCATCGCGTTCCTCGAGAATGTCGCCGAATATGTCGGCCCGGCCTCGCGTTGGATTCACCAAGGCCTTACTTCTTCCGACCTGCTCGACACGACCATCGCCGTCCAAATGCTCGAGTCTTGCAACCTTCTCGAAGCCGACCTCCTCGCCCTGCGCGAGGCCGTCGCCGTCCGCGCGAAAGAGCACAAGTTCACTCCAATGATCGGCCGGAGCCACGGCATCCATGCCGAGCCGATCAGTTTCGGCCTGAAGATGGCGTTGATGTATGACGAATTTACCCGCTCGCTCGAGCGCCTCCGCGAAATGCGCGAGCGCGTCCGCGTCGGCAAAATCAGCGGTGCCGTCGGCACCCACGCCCACCTCGACCCTCGCGTGGAAAAATCCGTCTGCGAAAAACTCGGCCTGAAAGCCGCCGCGCTCTCGACCCAGATCATCCAGCGCGACCGCCACGCCGAGTTCATGACCACGCTCGCGATTATCGCCTCGAGCATCGACCGCTGGGCGACCGAGTTCCGCCACCTGCAGCGCACCGAGGTTTTGGAGGTCGAAGAGTATTTCAGCGAAGGACAAAAAGGCAGCAGCGCCATGCCCCACAAGCGCAACCCCATCACTGGCGAACGCCTCAGCGGCCTCGCCCGCGTGATCCGAGGAAACGCGATGGCAGCGCTTGAAAATGTCGCCCTCTGGCACGAGCGCGACATCAGCCACAGCTCGGTCGAGCGCATCATCCTGCCCGACAGCTGCACCCTACTCGACTACATGCTCTCGCTTTTGACGAAGCTCGTCTCAAAGCTGATCGTTTATCCCGAAAACATGAGGCGAAACATGGAACTCACCGGAGGCCTCTATGCGAGCCAAGCCGCGCTGCTCATGCTCACCGAGAAAGGCATGGAACGCAAAGCCGCCTACGAAGCCGTCCAGCGCGCCGCCATGAAAACCTGGCGCGAGGGCGGCGGCCTCGCCAAAAACCTCTCCGAGGAACCAACTGTCTCCGCCCACCTCTCGGCCGAGGAAATCCAACACGCCTGCTCGCCCGACCGCCACTTCCGCCATGTGGAGGACAAACTCCGCGCGGTTGGCATCAACTAATCCCGCATGAAAACCGTCGTGCTCCTGAGCGGCGGGATGGATTCCGTCGTCGCGCTTCACCACGCCCGGCGGGAGCACGAGGTCGTGGCGGCGTTGAGCTTCCATTATGGCGCGAAGCACAACGACCGCGAGATTCCCTTCGCCAAATGGCAGGCCGAATCCTGCGGCGTTCCTCACATCACGGTGCCGCTGGATTTCATCGGGCGCGAATTCGAGTCCGACCTTCTCCAAAAAGGCGGCGAGATTCCCAAAGGCCACTACGAGGAGGAAACGATGAAAAAAACTGTCGTCCCCTTCCGAAACGGTATCATGCTTTCGATCGCCGCCGGCTTCGCTGAAAGCAAAAACGCCTCCGGCCTAGTGATTGCCGCCCATGCCGGCGACCACGCAATCTACCCTGATTGCCGCGAGGAATTCATGCGCTCCATGGCCAGCGCCATCAGGCTCGGCACCTACGCCGAAGTCTCCGTTCTTCGCCCATTCATCGCCATGGACAAAGCCGGAATCGCCCTTCGCGGAGCCGAACTCGGCGTGGATTTTTCCAAGACCTGGTCGTGCTATGTCGGCGGCGAGTCGCATTGCGGCGAGTGCGGCACCTGTGTCGAACGCCGCGAGGCCTTCCAGCTCGCCGGCATCCCCGATCCCACCCAATACCTCGCCACCGGCCCGCTTCCCTTGAAGCCATGCTGATCTCCGAGATTTTTTATTCGGTGCAGGGCGAGGGCGAACTTAACGGCGTCCCATCCGTTTTCATCCGAACCTCTGGCTGCAACCTGCGCTGCCGCTGGTGCGACACGCCCTACGCCTCGTGGAACCCCGAAGGCACCGAGATGTCGATCGACCAAATCCTCGCCGAGGTCGAAAAACACCCCGCCGCCCATGTCGTTCTCACCGGTGGCGAGCCGATGGTCGCTCGTGGCATTCACGAACTCGCCGCCCGCCTCCGCGCCGCCGGTAAACACATCACGATCGAAACCGCCGGCACCCTCGCCCCCGCTGGCATCGCCTGCGACCTCGCCTCGATCAGCCCGAAACTTGCCGACTCCACACCGCTCCCCGACTCGATCGAAACCGCCTGGATCGACCGACACGAAAAATCCCGCCGTCGCCCCGAAATCCTCCGCGAATGGCTCAACGACCACCCATTCCAGCTCAAATTCGTCTTTTCCTCCCTCGCCGATGTCGCCGAGATCGAATCCCTGATCGCTGAACTCGGCCTCGCCATTCCGCCCGCCAAAATTCTCCTTATGCCGGAAGGCACCGATCCCGCGCGGATCGACTCCCGCCGCGCGGAGTTGGTGGATTTTTGCCTGAAAAAAGGCTTCCGCCTCTGCGACCGCCTTCACATCCGCCTCTTCGGAAACACGCGCGGCACCTGACCCCCGTTTGTCTCAAGCGCCGGGATTTCGGTTTGCCATGGAAAACCATCCCGCGCATTCTCACCCGCACTGTGGCCCTACCCGAAGGCATTTCCGTCCGCTCCTACGAAGCCCGCGATCGCGAGGCGATTCGCCGCCTGTGCTGCGAAACCGGGTTTTTGGGCAACCCGATCGACCCGGTTTTCGAGGACCGCGAGCTGTTTGCCGACTATCTCACCGCCTACTACACCGATGTGGAGCCCGAAGCTTCGTTCGTGCTCGAGCAAAACGGCATCGTCAAAGGCTACCTCCTAGGCTCCCGCCGCCCGCTGCAACAGCAGTGGTTTGGTTTTTTTCAAAACCTCCGCCTGTTCGCGATCGGCATGTGGCGATATCGGGGCTACAAACGCGCTACGCGCGAGTTCATTCAGTGGATTCTCAAAAACTCCTGGCGTGAAGTCCCCGCCGCACCGCGCCGCACTGCGCATTTTCACATCAATATTCTCCCTGAGGCGAAGGGCCTCGCGGGTTCGCATGAAATGATGACGCGCTATTGCGATTTCCTCCGCTCGAAAGGCGAGACGCAGGTCTTCGGCCAGATGGTGACCTTTGAATCCCGCCGGGGTGCGAAGGTCTTTGAGCGCTTCGGATTCTGCGTGGTCGAGAAGCGCGAAATCACCAAATACCGGGGCAAACACCCCGAGCCGGTCTACCTCACCACCGTCATCAAACAACTCACCAACCCCGTCGCCGCACGCTGAATTTCCCATGATCAACAAACGATTCGCAAACCAAGTCGCCATCGTGACCGGAGCCGGTCGCGGAATCGGCGAAGCCATCGCCAAACGCCTCGCCGCCGAGGGCGCCAAAATCGCTGTCGTCAGTCGTACGGAATCCAATTCCGCACGCACTGCCGACGCCATCAACGCCCTCGCTCCCGATACCGCCAAGCCCTACGCAGTCGATGTCGCCGATTTTGACGCCGTTCAAAAAGCGGGCGACCAAATCCTCGCCGACTTCGGCCGTTGCGACATCCTCGTGAACAACGCCGGCATCACCCGCGACACTCTAGCCATGCGCATGTCGAGCGAAGACTGGGATCTCGTCCTCCAAACCAACCTCAAAGGTGCCTTCAATTTCACCCGCGCCGTCCTGCGCGCGATGGTCAAACAACGCTCGGGCCGCATTATCAACATCAGCTCTGTGAGCGGCCTCATGGGCCTCGCCGGTCAAGCCAACTATGCCGCCAGCAAAGCCGGCCTCATCGGAATGACCAAAAGCATCGCCCGCGAGATCGCCAGCCGCGGCATCACCGTCAATGTCGTCGCGCCGGGTTTCATCGAAACCGACATGACCTCCGTGCTGAACGAGGAAGTCCGCAAGGGCGCGCTCGCACAGATTCCCGTCACGCGCTTTGGCTCGGTCGATGACATCGCCTCCGCCGTGAGTTTCCTCTCGAGCGCCGAAGCCGGCTACATCTCCGGCCAAGTCCTTGCGGTGGATGGCGGGATGAGCATGTAGAATAATCCAGCCCCCCTAATGACCATATACTTTCTTCGTCACGCAGACGCCGAGGTTTTCGTTGACAGCGATTTCACCCGCAAACTCACCCCCAAAGGCCACGATCAAGCCGAGCGCGTTGGAAAGTTCTGCAAACAAAACGGGATCAAACCCGAGGTTTTCCTGACCAGCCCGCTCGTCCGAGCGCGCCAGACCGCCGAGATCGTCGGCAATAAGATCGGCGTCGATCCTGTCATCGCCGATTGGCTGGCCTGCGGAATGACTCCCGAGACTTTGATCGAGCAACTCGAGCCGCTCACCACCAAATCCTCGGTGCTGCTCGTAGGCCATGAACCCGATCTCAGCACCGCCGTGAGCCACCTTCTTGGATTGCCCGAGCCCGGCAATTTCCCGATCCGCAAAGCCTCCCTCACCGCCATCGATGCGCCTTGGCTTGAACAAGGCTCTGGCGCGCTGGAATTCAGCATCCCGCCCAAACTCCTGTGATCTCATGAAAGCCCTGTTCCTAACCAACGAATATCCACCTTACATCTACGGCGGTGCCGGCGTGCATGTGGAATACCTCTGCCGCGAACTCGCCAAACTCATGTCTGTGGAGGTGCGTTGCTTCGGAGATCAGGACAGTTCCACTTCAAACCCCTCCGTGCGGGGATTTGGTCTCGACGCCTCCGATTGGACCGCTCCGAAGAAGCTCCAATCCGCCTTCGGCGCTCTCCAGCGCTGCCTCGACTTCAACACCACCGCCGTCGATGCCCAAGTCGTCCACTGCCACACCTGGTATTCCCACTTTGGAGGGATTCTTGCGAAGCTCAACTACGGCATCCCGCTCGTCATCACCGTCCACTCGCTCGAACCGCTGCGCCCTTGGAAACGCGAGCAACTCGGCGGCGGCTACGATTTCACCTGTTGGCTAGAAAAAACCGCGCTCGAGATGGCAGATGCCGTCATTTGCGTATCGGAAGGCACTCGCCGCGATGTCGAAGCCCTTTTCCAGATCGAACCCTCGCGACTCCACATCGTCCACAACGGCATCGACCCCGACGAATACCAACCGGTCAAGACCCAATCCGTCCTCGACCGCTTCGGCATCGACCGCTCCAAGCCCTATGTGCTCTTCGTCGGCCGCATCACACGCCAGAAAGGCATCATCCATCTCGTCAACGCCATCCAGCATTTCGACCCGGGCTTCCAAGTCGTCCTCTGCGCCGGTGCTCCCGACACGCCCGAGATTGCAGCGGAAATGAAAACCGCCGTCGCTGCGGCGCAAGCCAAGCGGGACGGCATCATCTGGATCGGCGAAATGATCGACAACCCCTCGAAAATCGAACTCTACAGCCACTCCGCCGTTTTCGTCTGTCCCTCGATTTATGAACCCTTCGGCATCATCAACCTCGAAGCCATGGCTTGCGGAGTGCCCGTTGTCGCCGCCGCTGTGGGCGGAATCCCCGAGGTCGTGGTGGACGGTGAAACCGGATTCCTCGTGCCCGTCCAGCAAATGAACGAAACCCCCTTCGAACCCATCGAGCCCTCCAAATTCTCCCGCGACCTTGCCTTGCGCATCAACGAACTCATGGCTGAACCCGCCAAACGCGAAGCCTTTGGCCAAGCCGGCCGCCGCCGCGCCGCTGAGGTCTTCTCCTGGTCCGCCATCGCCCATAAAACCAAGTCTCTCTACGAGACTCTGGCGAAGTAGCGCGTGGACGCTGCCGAAATCATCGCCAGATACGATCTGCAACCGCTCCCCGGTGAGGGCGGCTTTTTTCGACGCTTCTACACACACGCACGCCAACTCGAGGGCTCAGCCTCACGCCTCGCCTCGGCGATCTTCTTCCTGATCACAAAAGACTCTTTCTCTGCGATGCATCGCCTGCCTTCAGACGAGCTTTTTCATTTCTACGAAGGCCACACAGCCCAAATGCTACAACTCGATCCCAGAGGCGGCGGTCGGATTTTTCAACTCGGCCTCGACCAAGAGCGCGCGCTCTTAGTGCCGGGCGGAGTTTGGCAGGGGATGCGCTTGGCGGAGAATGCGCCCGAAGGCGCCTACGCTCTCTTTGGCGTCAGCGTTCATCCGGAGTTTCGCGACGAGGAATTCGAGCTCGGCGACCGCGCCGCCCTTTGCGCGGCTTATCCGGCGTGGCCTAGCGAAATCGAACGCCTGACTCGCTGAACGGTCAGTTTTCCGGAGGCGTCGGCGTGGGCTTGAAAACCTCGCCGATTTGCTCACCGAGGTTTTTGACCGACTGACCGAACCCCTGAATCGCATTACGGGCTTTTTGGAGCGAACCGGCTAAGCGAGCAGTGTCGTATCGCGAACGGAGCGTGTCGACTTGGTGTTGCAGATCCGCAGCTTCTGCCGTCTTTCCCGAGTCGTTGAGTTTGGCGATATCGGCAACGAGTTTTTCAAATCCCATTTGGATTTTTTGTTCAGCAGCAGGCGTTG